>JAVZVY010000014.1:0-18827 GCA_038878295.1 Candidatus Micrarchaeaceae archaeon
CGTGCGGCACTGCCATTAATCGGGCAGCGTAGATAACTATTTAAATCTTAATAAGATAAATAATGCAGTGGCGATCTTATGAATAGAATCATGGGCAATGTTGTCCTACCTGTTGTTATGTTTGCGGCCTTCACTGCGCTTACTGCATTGACAGTATTTCAGTTCCAAGTGCAAATCTTCGGAGCCAACTCTGCTCCCTCAAACGTTGTTGCAAACGTCGCAGTAGGCAATGTCATTTATCTTTCAGTGAGCCCTAATACTATAAACTTTGGTAATTTGTATCCTGCAGGCGCAGCATATGATACAAACGTGCTTGTCACAGATAACGACATAGGCGGCAATATGGGCGCGAACATTCTTGTAGAAGGTGGCAACTGGATAGGCCCTAGCAGCTCTTTCGGAGTAGGCAACACATTATGGGATGCAACAACCCAAAACACATACATAGGCACTGCTCTATCGGCAACCTTCGCAAATACACTGATCTTCATTCCAGCGCCCACGCTGAGCACGCCAACAACCTCTAATAATATATATTTCGGATTGTCCATACCTGGCGGAACTCCAGCAGGCGTCTACACGCAGAACATACTTTTTGAGAACTACAACGTGACATACAGCACTTACAATGCCCCTTCAACACAGGGCATGGTAGTCGCGTCAGCAAACGTACAGTCAGTATGCTACATCTCTCTGAGCCCAAATACGATAAACTTCGGCAGCATATATGCAAATGCTAATGTGCCAACCAACAATTTGATTACAGATTCAAATCCCGGCGGCAATGTGCAGGCAACTCTTCTTGTAGATGGCGGAAACTGGATACAATCAGTAAACAGCTTGATTCAGTTCGGCGTAGGCAACACATTATGGGATGCAGCAAACCAAATCACATATACAGGTAATGCGCTGACTGCAACGTTATCAAATACAGGAATTATAATTCCTGCATCAACTTACACCACAACAGGCTCAAACAGCATATACTTCGGTCTGGGCGTTCCAGGCGGAACTCCAGCTGGCTCTTACACACAAACCATAACAATTGAGAACAGCTGCTGATTGAGGGCGCGCAAATGCAAATTACAAAGCAACTTTACTTTATTTTCTTTTCCTCTTTCCTACTGCTATCGGTTTCGGAAATTGCTTATGCGCAGCTCGGTGAAGTTGCTGGGCAGCCATTTTTCAACGTGAGCATAGGGAGCAGTGAGTCTATTACTGTGACAGTGATAAACAGCGGATCAGTGCCTATTCCTTTTAGGGTGCTGCTGCCAACTCTCAATACAATTGTCAATACAACGCAACCGATTGTCACTGCATCGCCAAGCAGTGGTACAATACCCGCAGGCTCGAGCATGGGCATAAATGTGACTGTGCAGATGCCCCCTGACAAAAGGAACATAGGGCATACCTGGACAGGCATACTGCAAGTTGTTGAGGTCTCAAACACTACAGCAGGTCCGGGCATGGGTGCCGTGATAACGGCAGGCGTCGCCAAGATTATAACGATCTACGCCTCACCGCCCAAATTCAATCCATTCATCTACATAATCGGCGGCATAATAATTGTTGCAGTAGTTGCGGTGCTGCTTGCATATCTGATTGTTGTGAGGAAGAGGACACCCGCTAGGGCTAAGGCCAAGGCTGTGCGCAAAGCGCCTCTGAAGAGAGTCACAGTGAAGGCCAAAGCAGCGAGGAGGAAGGCAGCAAGGAAGGCGAAGCCGAGGACGAGGGCAAGGGCAACAGCAGCCAGGCGCAGAAGGCGAAGGTAGCTCACAAAATTTACACCAGTCTAAGCTCATCCTGAAAAGCTTTATATACTTTAGTGTAAAATTAGACTAGTATAAAATTAAACTATGTGCTTTAATGCCATCCGATCCAAAAATCGTAAACCCCAGCGACATTAATATGCGGAAGGAAATGCGCCATCTCATAATGCGCGTAGTCCTCCTCTACAAAATATCAAGGGAAAAGACATATGCATATGCGCTAATAAAGGATCTGCTCAGGAGCAGGCACTTCAAGCACGCCAACATAGACGCAAAGGTCATGAAATATGAGATATACAACGCACTGAAGGCGCTCGAGAAATCGGGCTACATAAAGCCGCGTAGCTCCACTGAAAATGGCAAGATAAAGATATTCTATACAATTACTCCAAAGGGCAGGCTTGCTTTGTCTGATATGAGCAGGATATGGAAGAAGACAATGGTCGAGGTTTCAAATCTGTTAAAGTGATGGTTTGTACGCTATAGAGATACGCAATCTTGTCAAGAGATTCGGCGACCTGAAGGCGGTTGATGATATAAGCTTCAGCATAAAAAAAGGCGAAATATTTGGGCTTCTTGGGCCGAATGGCGCCGGCAAAACAACGACAATAAACTTGATACTCAACCTGCTTGAGCCAACATCTGGCAAGGTGCTCATAGACGGCCTTGACGTCACAAGGCATTATGAAGAAATAAAGCAGCGCATAGGGCTCATGACGCAGGAAACTGTCGTTGAGCCTGATCTCACTGCAAGGCAGAATCTCTGGCTCTTTGCAAAGCTCTACCATGTCCCAAACAGCGAGATACCTGGCAGAGTGGAGGATGCGCTGAAGGCTGCAGACCTTGTCGAATTCGGCGACGAGCAGGCAGGAATGTTCTCAGGAGGCATGAAAAGAAGGCTGCAGCTTGTCAAGACTATGATACACAGGCCACAGATACTGATACTTGATGAACCGACAACAGGCCTTGACGTGCAGAGCAGGGTAGACATGTGGAGGCGCATAGAGGACCTTAACAAGAGAGGAGTAACAATAGTGCTCACAACGCAGTACCTTGAGGAAGCTGATGAACTCTGCAACAGAATTGCCATAATAGACCACGGCAAGATCAAGGACATGGGCACGCCGTCTGAGCTGAAGAGGAACGCCTTTTCGGGAAGGATACTAGAGATAATAGTTGACAAGAGCGACACAGAGCGCACCGCAGCAATTGTGAAAGACAAGCTCGGCATAAAGCCCGAGGTAAAGGGCGAGAGGATTTATGCTACTGTTGAAGGCGCAGACACGGCCAGCCTGAAGAAGATTGCGACAGCAATAGAAAGTAAGGGCATAAAGATAATCTCGATAGGCCTCCACCTGCCTACACTTGACGATGTCTTCATAAAGCTTACTGGCTCTTCTATAAGGGATGCCCTGGGCGAGCAGCAGTCCTCTAGATCAATGGCTATGCTCAGGAGGTGAAGATGAAATGAGCTTGCTTTCAGACACTTATGCGCTGTTCAACAGGGAGATGTTTATATTCAGGAGCCACCTCAGGACAAACATAATTAGATCCCTTATCTTCCCCATAGTGCTCATATTATTCTTCGGCAACGTCGGCAGCGTGCTTCACGACGTGCCAGTTGCCATAGTCAATTATGCAAACAACCAGCAGTCAGCGTCATTCATAAGCGCGCTTGAGTCCAGCGGCACAGTGCAGGTAAAAGCAATGACAACGCAGTCAAACGGTATGCAGATGCTGTATTCCGGCGACATTGCAATACTTATAGTGATATCGCCAAGCTTCCCAAGCATGAGCTCGCAGAGCCCTACAGTAGACCTTTACTACTCCCAGACAGCTGTAACAGAGCTTGGCGCGCTAAGCACCATAGAAAGCGCTGCATCCTCGCTCGGCCTGAATCCGAAGGCAAATCCTGTCTCGGTGCTCATGTCAGGGCCACAAGACAGCATAAGCGCAAGCGCAGCCTATGGCGGCTCCAGCAGCTACAAGGACTACATTGTAGCTGGCATAATAATCATGGTAGCAGCATTCGGCGCCACGTTTGGCGGCGGGATGACAATGATAATGGATAGGGAGCTCGGCAACCTCAAGAGCTTTCTCATAGCTCCTATAAACAAGCTTTCTGTAATATCTAGCAAGATACTCTCAGGCACCTTTCAGTCTTTGATATATGGCGTGATAGCCCTCGGCATAGGTCTGCTTGATGGAGCTGGCGTAGCAATGGGTGCGCTTGGCTACCTATGGATAGTAGTGCTTGTGCTTATCACATCCCTTGGCTTCGGCGGCATCACCACTGCGCTTGCCGCCAAGGTCAGGCGCGTCGAAGTATTTGCAATATTCTCAAACGCTGTGCTGCTTCCGCTTTGGTTCCTTTCAGGCGCGTTCTTCCCTGCTTCTAACTTTCCATGGTACCTTCGCGGCATAAGCGTTGTAGATCCTATGACGTATGCAGTGCAGGGCATAAGGTATGTAATGATAGCAGGCTACTACCCGCTGAGCAGCGCAGTGCTTGATCTGTCTGTGCTTGCGGGCTTCGCTGCACTTATGCTTACGTTGAGCTTCGTGATGTTTAAGAGAACAATAGAATAGGTGTAAGAATGAGATTGACGCAAATCTTATTGGCTGCGCTCGCAGCATTTCTGCTGCCATCATTGGCGTACGCTCAGGAAAATGCCGGTAGCGGGGCCCTCTCGATGACAAACTTGAATATATCGCCAAATCCTGTAATCGCGGGAAGCAACGTTACCATATCATTCCAGCTTTACAATTCATACACTGACGAATTGCAGAACGTAAACCTGCAGCTTCAGGGCTCCTACCCATTGCTTAACTTCTCCCCGCAGAAGAGCGTCCTGATAAGCACAATGGGACAAGGCTTGTACAACAACCTCGGGAGCTATTTCTTTTACAACGTAAACATACCACGCAACGCGCCAACCGGCGAATACACTCTTAATCTTGTCGCAAATTACCAGACTCTTGTGACGACATCAAGCGGCCTTTCATCGTATACGCAAGAGGTTTCGAGCGAGTCTGTGATGCCTATAACAATATTCGTTCATGGAATTCCAAACCTAGTCGCAAGCATAGCCTCTTCCACGCCGATAATTCCAGGACAGCAGTCAAGCATCGGCATATCCCTGCAGAACAACGGCGGCGGCGAAGCCAAGAACATCACAGTTGCATTTGGAAGCAACAGCAACTTCACAGTTGTTGGCAATACAGAAGTTTCGATAGCTGCGCTTCCTAGCGGAGGTGCTGCCAACGTAGAGGAGACACTGCAAGCAAGCAAATACATAGAAAGCGGCACATATTACGTGCCGTTGAGCATAAGCTACTATTCCGATACCGGCAAGCTTTACAACGAAACACTGAACATGCCAGTATCAGTCGTAGTTAACCAACCGAATGTGGTTGTAAGCTTGGCAACAGCAATGCCGCAAGAACTCCTGAACGGCTATAATCAGACTTTGGAGTTTACTGTGGAGAATATAGGCGACGGCGAAGCGAAAAATATAAGCGTGAGCTTTTATGGAACGAAGTCCATATCGATAATAGGAGCCGTAGACAAGTTCTTCTACGGCGCACTCGAGCCTGGCCAGAGCATTAGCGGCGCAATCTTCATAGCGACAAACGGCAGCGTTGTCGGCAACAGCTACGTCTCCGCTAATCTTTCTTATTACTCAGCAAACTATGCAAATTCATACAGTTCTGTGGAAAATCTTAGCGTAAACACTGCGCCATCAGCCCAGTTCACTATAGAGGCTGTCAACAGCAGCCTAGTATCAGGCGCAACTAACGTGCCAATCAAGTACATTGTAAAGAATACTGGCAACGAGGCAGCAACCGGCATATCGTTCACTCTGCAAAGCATATATCCAATAACGCCTGTGGACAACAGCTTTTACCTGCCTGAGCTCATGCCGGGGCAGAGCGCGAACGTGACGTTCCTCGTTAGCGTGGACTCGCACGCGATAGCCGGCAGCTATCCTGTAAGCATATACGAGCAGTGGAAGCAGCCTAATGGCGCGGTGAACCAGGTATACTACGGCTCAAACAACTACTTCGCAAATGTCGGCGCAAGCAGCAGCGGCAACTCAGGCGCATACGGCACAGCTTTGACGCTATTGGTCATCGCAATCATAGTAATAGCGCTCGTGGCATTGAGAAGAAGGGCCGCTGCCAGGAAGAAAAGCGGCGTGAAGGCTAAGTAGAAAAGGCCTTTATGTTGCTTTTCACTGTTCCGCGGCTCGTTCCATCAAGCGAAAACAAGTGGGCGCTGTAGAAATCAAAGAGACCGCGCCTTAGCAGAGGTATGTAATTCTGTGTATTTGCGGATATTTTGCTGCCGACGACCATCTCGTTGAATGGAGGCGCGACAATGAGCTTCGCCCGCACGTTGCCTGTTTTGCGATTGACGCCATCTGCAGCTTTGGCTATGAGCCAAGTTTTGCTTAGGCTTCCGCCGATATCTAGCGCTATGTGGCCGTGGGCCACGACTATATAATCTTTAAGCATCGCTTCTTCAGAGGGCAAGGCGTTGCCATGCATGAGCGCAACATCACTGAGAAGCACCTCGCTGGTTATGCCAGCTTCTACACCAAGCGATGAAAAAACCTTTTCCAAATTGCCATCATGGTTGCCTTTAGTTATATCAATCCTCATACCGCGAAGCTCTTCGAAAAAATCGCCTATAGCCTTTTCTTCTTCCCGTGTTGGATAACCTACGCTCTCCTTCACGTCGCCTAGAAGCACAATCCTTTCAGCTTTTGTGGATTTGGCAATCCCGTAGAGCTTCTTTCCCATCGCCTTTGCTAGACCGGGCAGGTTTATACCCTTCTCGGCTAGCTTAAGCTCTATGCCGATGTGCATGTCTCCAGCTACAATGCACCTCTCGCCGGTCACAAACAGCGCAGGCTCGTTGTTCACGAAAAGTATCTCTCTTGCCATACAACAATGTTATATATTTTGCCAAAAACAATTAAATTGATGCTATATGGACGGCGAGCTCAACATAGGCACAATCTTCGGAATAAAGGTGTCGCTCCACTGGACGCTTGTACTGCTTATACTGCTGACGCTGCTTATAAGCCCGTACGTATTCCTGCTGATGGTTCTGCTTTTTGCCTGCGTGCTTCTTCACGAGCTCGCGCATTCAATAACCTCGCAGAGGAGTAAGATAAAAGTGAAGAAGATAGTGCTTTCGCCAATAGCCGGCGCTTCCATAATAGACATGCTTTCTATAAGCCCTGAAAAGGAATTCAAAATATCAATAGTCGGCCCCATAATGAGCCTCTTCCTTAGCGGCGTCTTCGGAATGCTAGCTGCGGTTTCGCCGCCTGGCATCATTGTGCAGACGTTCCAAATACTCTTCTTGATGAATATACTTCTTGGCGTATTCAATCTGCTCCCTACGTTTCCGATGGATGGCGGCAGGATATTCAGAAGCTATTTCCAGAGGAAGCACAACTTCTTCGATTCCACAATGATGGTTGTAAAGGCGAGCAGGTACACAATGGCACTAATCGTAGTTGGCACTTTCGCCTTCATAGCCTTCTGGCCCAGCTATTCGTTGCCATACAGGGAATTCATAGCCATACTTAACTTCATAGCAGTAATGTTCCTGTATGGAGGCACAAAAGCGGAAGAAGAAAACGCAATAATAAAAGAGGGCACGAAAGGCTTGCACGTGAGAAACTTCATAACCAAAAAGTTCGCATTTGTAAAGAGCAACGCTGCGCTAGGCGAAATATACAATGCGATAAAGTCAAGCAAGGAGCACGTGATAATAACAAAGATTGGCGGCGACTACTACTACGTAGACATATTCAGACGCGCAAAGATTGCCTCAGCAAAGTATGCGAGCGACCTTGCACTGCCAATACCAAAAATAAGTGCCAGCGTGGGCGTCGCCGACGCTCTATCTGCGATGGAGGGCGAAAATATCGGCATAGCTGCAGTTACCAGTGGCGGCAAACTCATAGGAATAACCACATCCGCGTTGCTCCAGGCTGCAATATCCTTGCACATGGCCAAGAAAAGAAACGAAGGCAAGGTCTGATCTGCGTAAGATGCGCTTTGTGGCAGCGGCCAAGCCCAGACAAACGGGTCTGCATTATTAGCCACGTGCAAGCATGCGCAAAGCATAAAAATGTAGAGTGCCAATATTTTCTAGCGACCGGTGCTTGCTTGATATATCTTAAGGAGCTTACGCTGCACAAGTTTAAATCCTTCCAGCACGCCGAATTGATGTTTAGCAAAGGTTTCACATGCATAGTAGGCCCTAACGGCAGCGGCAAGAGCAACATCTGCGATGCAATTCTTTTTTCGCTCGGCGAGAGCGCGCTGCGCAGGCTCCGCGTCGACAGGCTTGAATCCCTGATAAGCTACAGCGCCAATAGGAAGAACATGCCAAAGGCCTATGTCAAAGCCGTTTTTGACGGCGACGAGAAGTTAGAAGTCGTAAGAATAATAAGGGCCGATGGCAAGAGCGTTTTTAGGGCTTACGGAAAGAGGCTCAGCATGCACGATGTCATCGAAGTTTTCAAGAAATACAAAGTGGACGTGAATGAAACGAACACGATAACCCAGGGCGAAATAAACAAGATAATGGAGATGAGCCCTAAGGAAAGGCGCGAACTCATAGAAATTGCGTCAGGGGTCAGCGAATTCGAAGAAAAGAAGAAGGAGGCTCTTGCAGAGCTCGAAACTGTCAACGTAAAGATAGGCGAGGCTCGCATAATGCTCAACGAAAGGCTTGGCTTTCTCAAAGAGATAGAAAAGGAGAAGGAAGCGGCGGAGAAGTATGCAGAGCTGAGAAAGAGAATTCGTGCTCTGAATTATAGCATACTTTCTATCCGAAAGGCTTCGTTGAGCAAAGATTATGAATCTTATGTGAAGGAAATATCCGCGCTTGATGAAGAAGCTGCGAAGTTCCGGAAGTCGATAGAGGATTCGAACTCGTTGCTGAATGCACTTGGAGAGAAAGCCCAGCAGATGACAAAAGACCTTGATAGGGCTACGGGCTCTGCCGGCGAATCTAGCAAAAGACTGAACGAGCTCAAGGTGCAGCTTGCCACGCTAGATACAGAGACAAACGCACTTAACGCATCGATAAAAGAGGCGGAGCTTTCAGTAGAGGAGTCGAAGAAAAAAATCTCAGAAATAGAAGTCAAGATGGCTTCAAATGCAAAGTTGCTCGATGAGCTTGATGCCGAAATTGCTGAAAAGTCAGGATACCTAGAAAGCGTTGCAATCGACGTGGATGCAGACGCCAGAATTTCAAAACTCGCAGAGGTGAGCAAAGAGATAAGGGCCCTTGAAGAGAAGGTCGCATCTCTGCAAAAGGCATACGCAAACGCTGTGGCTTCTCACGATTCGTACAAAGCGATGGCTTCTGAGCTTGAAAGACAGATTTCAGCAAAGGAAAAAGAAATCGACGAAGCGAAAGCCACTGTTGAGTCAATGCGCTCAGAGCTCGACTCGCTCAACATTGAGATAAAGAAGGCAAACGATGAAATAGCCTTGCTTGAATCTAAAGCTGATATGAGCAAGGAAATAAGCAGCATAGAGGGCAAAATACTTGAATTAAGGGAGCAGAGGGCAATAGCATATTCAAGATCTGGCGGCATAGACGATGCGCTCAGCCGAAAGTTCGGCTCTGCTGGTTTCTACGGACGCGCCGCACAGCTATGCACTTACGAAGACGCGTATGCAAATGCGGTTGAAGCTGCGGCAGGCGGGCGATTCGACTATCTCGTTGTAGACAGCATAGAGACAGCCAGCAGCATAATAGACTACATGAAGGCAAAGCAGCTTGGCAGGGCTACGTTCATACCTATAAGCGAAATATCGATAGTCGCGCAGGCTGAAGACTCAAAGCACAGAAAACTGATAGATCTAATCAAATTCGACGAGAAGTTTAGGAAAGTTTTCGAATACATATTCGGCAACACCTACCTTGTTGATTCACTTGAAGAGGCGAAGAAGTCTGGAATAGGCAGGCACAGATACGTTACAATAGACGGAGAACTTGTCGAGCAGTCAGGCATCGTATCGGGCGGCTACGCTAAGAAACAAGTCAGGCCCCTTGCATACATAGAGAAGCAGCTTGCACTGCTTGAGGCAAGGCACAAGGAGCTTTCGGAGAAAGCAAACGAAGCCACCGCAACAATCTTCGCTAAGAGAAAGGAGCTCGCCCTTAAGGAGCTCACTTACAAGTCGCGCCTTGCAGAGATGGAAAAGTTCGGCTCTTCGCTAAACAAAGCAATGGAAGCACTAGGCTCGCTAATAAGTTCAAGGGAAGCCGCGATCAAAAATGCTGAATCCTCAAGCGTCGAGATGCAGGCGCTCAGCAAAGAAACCGAAGAGACAACGTCAAAAATAAAGCAGCTGCAAAGCGTTGAAAACGAGATTTACGGAGTCAAAACGAAAGCTCCAAAAGCTGAAACCGAAGAAGCCAAAAAGACTGCGAAAGACGTCGAGTCGCTAAGAAACGAACTAGAAGGACTTAAAATCAGGCGCGCCGGCGCCGAGAAAGAGAATCAGCTTCTCGCCGAAAAAAAGGCTGAAATATCGGAAGGCATAGCCTCAAAACTCAGAGAGATAAAAGCGGCCAAAGACATGCTGAGCGCAAAGTTGCTTTCAAAAGAAAAGATTGCAAAGTCTGCCGAAGCACTTGAAAATGAGATAAAGGAAAGCAGCGAGTCCAATAAGAAGATATACGCCGAGCTCGAACAGATAAATTCCGAAATAGCGAATTTAAGCTCTAACAAAGGAATGCTGAACGCAAAGCTGGAGCGCGTAGAGGCATCGCTGAATGACCTCAAACTGAAGAAAAGTCAGGTCGAGACGAGGCTTAACGACATTAATGCGGAGCTCTCGACATACGGGAACGAGAGCATCGAGCTGATCGAAGGCAGCGACGAGGAGCTCGGCAAGCAGCTTGCGATAGCCACAAACAAGCTCAACGAGCTCGGCTCAGTCAATATGAAAGCGCCAGAAATATACAACGAAAAGAAGGCGCTAGTAGACGAAGTGTATGCAAAGCTCGAGATCCTAGAATCAGAGCGTCAGGCGATAATGAAGATGATTGACGAGGTCGATTCAAAGAAGCTTGGCGTATTCATGAACGCGCTGAATGGTATAAGCGCTAATTTCTCAAGGCTTTACAGCTACATGCTTCCGGGAAGCGCCGAGATAGAGCTTGACAACCCAGAATCGCCGTTCGAAAGCAGCCTTGTCATAAAAGTCCACAATGAAGGGATGTCAAAGAGGATAGAGAGCCTCTCAGGAGGCGAAAAGACACTCATTCTTATAACGCTTGTCTTTGCTATACACATGTACAAGCCTTCATCGCTTTACATATTTGACGAAATAGACGCGGCATTGGATAAAGAGAATTCCAAGAAGCTCTCGAAGCTGCTGAGGGAACTAAGCAAGAATGCGCAGTTCATAGTTGTGAGCCACAACGACTCCCTCATTTCAGACGCAGAAACAGTTATAGGCGTTGCCAAGTCAAATAATGAATCAAGGGCCTTTGGCGTGGAGGTTTCATCTATACTAAACAAAACAAAGGGCCAGGCTGATGAAAGGAAGTAGAAAAGCCGCTGCACATCAAAGTGCCGGTGGAAGAAAAAGCAGACTTATGCCGATTCTGTACGCGATACTTATAATCCTGATAGCAGTTTACGTTTTTACAGAAAACCCTGCTATAGGCTTGCTTGTGTTCGTGTTCATAATTGCGATACTTGCAGCAGAAACCAGGGAGAGCATAAGCAAGGAGGGAACGAAGAAAACCGCGCTTGAGATAATGCTTGCGCTAGGCACCGTTCTGGTAATATGGATCTTGCTGATTCTATACCTCGGAACAACCGCGCCTATAGATGCTGTCGCAAGCTGCAGCATGCTTCCAATACTGCACAGAGGCGACCTTGTAGTGCTGCACGGAATATCCAACTTCACAGAATTTGTAAAAAGCGAACATATTCCGGTAGTGAATGTAAGTGGGGCTGAGTTCAGCGCTTTCGAAAGCGGCATAGAAAATGAATTCATATCGTATTACGCCTATTCCAAGAGCAACAAGTCTGAGATATCCTATTTGCTTCCAGTGGGAGCAAACCCCGCCAGCTACAGCATAGGCCTTTACAATAACAAGTGCCTTTCTTATTACAGTTATCTTGGCCAGACATACAATTATTACAAGTGCTATGTGCCAAGCCAAAGCGGCAACATGATAAAGTATTATTACTCTATAGGGAACATAACCATAGGCGGCAAGATGATGAATATAATTTACACATCGTCGATAAGCATACTAAACGAAACGATCTACGCTAATTACTCAATGCCAATAGTTGTTTACAGGACAACCGGCCAGGATTCATTCAGCGGAGACATAATACACAGGGTTTTTGCAGCAATACGCGTAGGAAACACATATTACTTCCTAACAAAAGGCGACAACAACCAGGCGCTTGATATAGAGTTTGCAAACTATCCGCCTTCCGAAGGCAGCATAGTAGGGCGGGTTGTCGCAGATGTGCCCGCAATAGGCTACCTCAAACTAATAATAAGCGGCCAATTTGCAGCGCCGCAGGGATGCAATCAAACGATACTTCACTAAGACAATCATTCGGTGTATAAATGGAAAAGACAAGGGTTAATCTATATATAAGCTGCATGGACAGGCGACTCAACGAGATATCAGAGTCGCACAATGACGGAAATACAGTGTTCCTAAGAAACGCGGGTGCCAATGCTAGTGCATTGAAGAAAACAATAAAAGAAATAAAGGGCAGATTCGACCTTGGCAGAGTTGTAATTGCTCCGCATAACGACTGTGGAGCAATGAAAGTCATCTATACAAGTATAAAAGAAGGCAAAGAAACAAGCAGCGAAATATACAAAAGCCTTGTGAGGCAGTTCGAGAACGCAAAATTCTCAAGCATTCAAGAGCTGGAGCAGATAAACGCCGAAGTGCAGAAAAAGAGCCTTGAGAAGATTGTTGGAAAGGATGCAAGCGAAGAGTTTATAGATCTCGAAAGGATCTCCATTCCTAAAGAGAAAAGCGAGCATGTTCTAATTGTGCTCGCCCCTTCAAAAACGAAATACAGTAGCATATTTGCAAGGTTGGGGCTTGATCCATACTCAACATATGTGATACAGGGTTCACAGTCTGAGATAGGTGCAGACATAGAGATAGCCATAAGGCACCTTTTCATAAAGAAGGTGTATGTGCTTTCTGACGAAGGTGAAGTTAGCTTCGACGCTCAAAAAGTATTCGATTCGATTAAGGAAAGATACGCTGAAGCAGATGTGAAATTGGTATGACTATGACTGCAAGCATCATCATACTATTATTGTTTGTTGTTTTTGATTTTGCCATATCAATATGGAACGCCTATGCTAGCGGCTACAATATAGGCATGCTCAGAAGGGAAAGCAGAAAGGGCTTCTTCAAAATATCTTCGTATTCTGGGCTTGGCCTTGCATTTGTGGGTATGGGCTACGTAATAATAATTATACTCAGCCTGCTTGCATACTATCTTGGCTATGCGTCATTTGCCACTGTCGAATTCGCAATGAGCTTCAACTTTCTCGTTTTTGGGCTCATGATAATAGGCTTCGGCCTCATAATAACTGTGCAGTCAATAATCATCGCGGCACAGAAGAAGAACTTCTGGAGCATAGCAATTGCAATATACAACACATTTGCAGAGATATGGGACATCGCGAGCTACGCCTCAGGCTTTAAAGAGTCTGTGCAGCTTCTTAGAAGAAACAGACAAGGAAGCGGCAACGCATTGATAATTATTGTGATAGCCTTGTTTATAGCTTTCTTTATAGTGCATGCAGCATATAGGCACGGCTACAACAAAGCTAACGCAGCACAGCCTCTAAGGTAATTGTAGATTTTTCTGTTGAGAAATGCCTCTGTACACAAGGTTAAAAAACCTTTCAAAAACAATATCAATTCTGATTACTGTGGCAAAAGAGCTGCTTACTGTAGACGTCGACGGGGTGCTTGCTGATACTGTTGGTAAAATCAACAGTATCCGCGAAAAAGACATTAAGCGGATTATAAGGAAGGAAGAAATTACAGATTATGATCTCACAAAAACTGATCCTTATAGAGGCCTTGAATGGGAGAGCATAGAAGCCTATTTTAAAAAAGCGTGGGCCAATTACAACGATCTCCAGCTTGAAGATCCGGAAATACCAGAAATCATAAGTAAACTACATGACCATTATATTATTCTACTTGTCACAGCCTCTGTAGCTGAAGACGAGCAGATCAAAAACTGGCTAAAGAAGAATAATATACCATATGACGAACTAGTGCACCTTAATAGGCAAGTCAAAAAGCTTAAGAATATTGCAACAATTCACATAGAAGATTACTACGAACTCGCAATTCAAATGCCAGCGAACATGACTGTGCTTTTGCTCAAGCAACCATGGAATGAGAAATTTTTTGTAAATGGTTATAATAGCCACGCCAATGTAGTTCTAATGAATAATTGGCACGAGATATATGATTACCTTATTAAAAGGGCTCTTTCTAAAGAGAAAAATATTGTAAAGGCTTAGCAGAATGCCACCTTAGCTCTGAGGCAGGAATATAAAAACGATTTAAATACCTTTGCTTGCAATATCATAATGTTTGAGTTTAGGCCTTGTTCTACACGGGCTTTCTCTCTGCGTAAGCGTGAGTTTGATTTGCCCAGAGGCAAGGCTTCAGCAAGCAATAAAAACTGTAGGGCGCAATAATTACTAATCCCGATGATATAATGGCTGATTTGGCTAAGGACATAAGGCTTGCAGTAGATACAGGAAAGGTAGCCATAGGCGCAAAGGAAGCCATAAAAACGATGAACGACAACACGGCAAAGCTAGTAATAATAGCATCAAAGGGCAAGAAGGATGTCATTGGCGATATACTGCACATGTGCAGCATCTCGGGGCTCAAGCTTGTACAGTTCAAAGGCGGCTCTCTCGAGCTTGGTGCTGCATGCGGCAAACCCTACCCAATAAACGCCCTTGCAATAGTGGAGCCTGGAAACTCGAACATACTCAACGAGAAATATGGTGATTGATTGGCTAACGGAGAATTTGCCGCTAAGGTTATAAGGAAAAAGAGGAAGCTTGACAGGCTTCTCAAGAAGTCGTGGAAGAGGAAGTACTTCAAACTCAAGAAAAAGTACGATCCGGTAGGTATAGCGCCTATGGCGAGGGCCATAGTGCTTCAGAAGTTCATACTGGCACAGAAACAGCCGCATTCAGGGCAGATAAAATGCGTGAAGGTGCAGCTGATAAAGAACGGCAAGACAGTCGGCGCATATGTGCCATACGACGGCGCAATAAACTTTATCGACGAGCACGACGAGGTGACGATACAGGGACTCGGCGGCTCTCAGCGCGGGCAGATGGGAAGCATACCCGGGCTCAAATACAGGGT
This sequence comes from Candidatus Micrarchaeaceae archaeon, assembly GCA_038878295.1. GTDB lineage: Archaea > Micrarchaeota > Micrarchaeia > Micrarchaeales > CABMGC01 > JAVZDR01. The sequence continues at coordinate 15,229 of JAVZVY010000014.1, forward strand.
CATAGCAGTAAACAATGCTCCCCTTAAAGAGATAATAAAAGGCAAGATCGAGAAGCCTAAGAGATGATCTTTATGGCAGAAGCAGAGCAGAACAACGAAGTGGAAAAAAGCCCTGCAAATGTTGGCTCTGGCAACAGCACCGAATCCCCTCAGCAGGAAAAGCCGGTGGCAGCGGCCAAGCCTAAGCAGCGCATCAGGAAACAATCAAAGTCGGCGCAGCCAGTTGCGGCTTCTGAAGCGCAGCATGAGGAACTTCTCTTCGGCAAATACAGCTTGAAGGATGTCGTTGTGCACGACCAGAGCATAGCCAACTACATAACTCTTCTGCAGAGAGAGTATCCAAACACTTTTGGCAGAAGGAAAGACAATGTCTACTATGCGACGCACGTAGACATAGTTGAAAGGCTGATAAACAAGCTCATGCGCGGCGGCACTGGAGCCAAAGTCGGCGGCAGGGTAATCCGCACAGAAGGCAAGCTTCAGGGCAAGAAGATAAAAGTCATACATATCGTTGAGGACGCTTTTGACATAGTAAGCAAGCAGTCCAATGCGAATCCTGTGCAGAAACTTGTAGATGCGCTAAGCAACGCCGCTCCTATAGAGGATACCACAAGAGTAAGATACGGCGGCATAACCTATAATGTAGCTGTTGATATAAGCTCAAAAAGGCGCCTCGATGTGGCTTTGAGGAACCTGGCGCTTGCGAGCATACTTGGTGCATTCAACAAAAAGACATCGCTTGCGCAGGCGCTTGCCAATGAGATAATCCTAGCGGCGAACAACGATCCGAACAGCTATGCCATAAAGCAGCGAATAAATGCTGAGCGCATGGCAAAGAGCGCGAGGTAGCGTGATTTTTATGGTTAGGAAAGAACTAGTGGCAGAGGAAGTCAATAAGCTGATGAGCGACGTAGACAACATAAGGAACATAGCAATAATAGCGCACGTCCACCATGGAAAGACAACTCTTACCGATTCGCTGCTTGCAAACGCCGGCATAATAGCGAAGAGCGTAGCTGGCGAAGTCCTGTATACAAACTACGACGTTATAGAAAAGGACAGGCGCATGACGATAAAATCAGCAAACATCTCGCTAGCATTTACTTATAACAACAAGGACTACATCATAAATCTTATAGACACTCCTGGCCATGTCGATTTCGGCGGCCATGTTACAAGGTCTATGAGAGCCGCGGATGGAGTTGTTCTTGTAGTGGACCCTGTCGAGGGCATAATGCCGCAGACTGAAACCGTGCTTAGGCAGGCCCTGCAGGAAAGATCAAAGCCAGTGCTCTTCATAAACAAAGTCGATAGGCTGCTCAACGAGCTCAGGCTATCAATGCAGGACACATATTCTAGGCTTCTCGAGCTCATAGTGAACATAAACAAGCTCATAGACAAATATGTTCCTGAGGAATTCGCGGGCAAGTGGCACGTAAGCGTAGACGAAGGAAGCGTATGCATAGGCTCAGCATACAAAAAATGGGCAATTTCAAAAAAGATAATGGAGAAATACAAGGTCACGTTCAAGGAAATCTACGAATACACAGCAAAGAACGACGAGCAGAAGCTGCAGGAGATAGCGCCGATAGATGAAGCCGTGCTTACAATGATTGTCGAGCACCTTCCTTCGCCGAAGGTCGCGCAGCCATACAGGATACCGCGAGTTTGGAAAGGCGACTACGAAAGCGTTGAAGGGAAAGCCATGATCAATGTTGACGCGAACGGCCCAGCATGCATAGCAATATTCGGCTTGACAGAAGATCCGCATGCAGGCGAGGTCGTAATAGGCAGGGTCTTTTCAGGCACTGTAAGAAAGGGAACAATGCTTTACGTAAACGGCAGGCCTGAACTGCAGAAGGTGCAGAATGTAAGCATTTACATGGGCCCAGACCGCGTGCAGGTTGAAAGCATTCCAGCAGGCAACATAGCAGCTATAGTCGGACTCAGCGGCGCAGAAATAGGCGGCACAGCCAGCGAGACTATTATGGAGCCTTTCGAGCAGATAAGGCATTATTCTCCGCCTGTTGTGACGAAGGCCATAGAAGCAAAGAGCACGAAGGATACAACAAGGCTTATAGAGGCGCTGCACGACCTTGCAAAGAGCGATCCGACAATGGTTGTCGAGATAGACCAGGAAACTGGCGAGCACAAGATAAGTGGCATGGGCGAACTCCACCTTGAAATCATAGAGACAAAGATAAGGGACACATATGGCATACCGATAACTACAAGCGAGCCCATAGTCGTCTACAGGGAAACGATAGAAAAGGAAACGAAGAATGTAGAGGGCAAAGCGCCCAACAAGCATTCGAGATTCTACATAAACGTTGCGCCACTTGAAAAGGGCGTAAGCGATCTGATTGAGTCTGGCGATCTCAAAGAGGGTAAGCCCAAGGGCAAGCAGTACGTCGAGGCGCTCGTCAAAGCCGGAATGAACAGGGACGAGGCAAAGGGCATTGTCGATATATACCAGAAGAACGTGTTAATAGATGCGACGCACGGCGTGCAGTACATGAATGAAGTTATGGAGCTGCTTATAGACGGCTTCGAGGAGGCAATGGCTGACGGCCCTCTTGCAAGAGAAAAATGCACTGGCGTAAAGGTGCTCATAACAGACGCAACAATACACGAGGATCCGGTGCACAGGGGTCCGGCGCAGATAATACCGGCAATAAGGCGCCCGATATATGCCGGCATGCTTATTTCTGGCGTGGAGCTTCTTGAGCCCAAGCAGAAATACACGATAAACACGCCTCAGGAATACATGTCTGACATAATAGGCATGCTTCAGAGCAAGCGCGGCCAAATACTGGAGGTGCAGCAGGAGAACGAACAAGCGACAATTATAGCAAAGATGCCGGTTGCCGAAGTTATAAAAGGCTTTTCAAACACTCTAAGAAGCCTTACCAAAGGCAGGGCCATATGGTACATGGAATATGCTGGCTACGAGAAGCTGCCAAGCGACCTTCAGGAGCAGGTAGTCAGGGAAATAAGGAAAAGAAAAGGGCAGCCTCCTGAGCCGCCAACCCCGCAGCAGTTCCTGGACTGAGATTTATATAGGTTACTCTACAATATATTAAAGCCAATGAAATGAGGTAATTGTATGGCAAAATCATACGTGAAATTCGAGGTGTCAAAGGAAGTTGCTGACAAGGCCTACGAAGCTGTTAGGCTTGCAATGCAAAGTGGCGCTATAAAGAAAGGCGCGAATGAGACAACAAAGAGCATAGAGCGCGGCATAGCCCAGCTTGTAGTGATAGCCGAGGACGTTGATCCTGAAGAGGTCGTGATGCACATACCGATGCTCTGCGAGCAGAGGAAGATACCTTTCGTATATGTGCCAACAAAGAAGGACCTTGGCAAGGCTATAGGCCTTAACGTTAACTGCGCATCAGTTGCAATAGAGAAGTTCGGCAATGCTGAAGCGGTAGCAAAGGACGTGATAGCAAAAGTAACCGGCAAATCGCAGGCCGCAGCTGCCACAGCGGGCGCTCAGGCTCAGACTGGTGCAAGTGCCGCAAAAGCTGGAGGTGCAAAGCCTTCACAGCAAGAGAAAAAGAAGTGACTAAATGGCTGAAGAAGGCAAATTCGATGGA
>JAVZVY010000015.1:0-17730 GCA_038878295.1 Candidatus Micrarchaeaceae archaeon
AATCTCGGGCTCCCCGTTCAGCCTAAGAGGCCATATATATAGCGATGATTTTGCACCCTTATTCTGTCGTCGAAGCCAAAATCTGTCGTCGGAAAATTCCGTGCTTCTTAAGGTTGGATTCTAACATGGTTTTACCGTGGAAACGCAGTTTTTTGGATATTTTACCTAACATCATTGAGTTTAGTATACATAAACAAAATAAGGATGCTCGATAAAAATATTGCGCTGCCAACAATATGTCTTATATTACCCATATAAAGACCACGTAGAACTATGATTGGAAGAATTATTAACAGAATAAACAGAATAATGTTCAATGCTAATAGAAAATGCCTACGCTTCGTACGTAATTCCAAACGCTTAAAATTTATGATTTTATACCTTAGATCTATTAATAGTCCAATAATAAAGAAAAATAAGATATCTACAGAAATAAGCGATGTGCCACTGCTTGGGATTCCCAAATAAAGCCAATTTATTGCGGAAGAAATATATGTAGTAAATACCGCTAAGCCGAATACCCAATTAAATGTAAGGTATTTTTTGAGATTTGTAGTACTATGAGAATATAGAAATGCCAAAAAAAGAAAGGCAAAACATAGAGTACCATTTAGAGAGTAACCCGTTAGAGTAGTTGAATATGAATAATTCTCGATAGGGTTAACCGGACTTGTCGCAAATATAAATAAATTATTCTGCAAGAGCGGTAAACTAACATAAAAATGGTAAATTACGTATAATGTAAAATAAACCAGCATAAATAACAAGATTGGCATCATCGACTTAATTATCAACTTTAGGTTCATGTATCTCAACTACCGTCTATTTCGCTTAATTTCTTCACCGTTTTCCTCTTTAATACTATCTTCGTACCATCTTTATCTTTTTCTTAAACCTTGACAGACGCATTTTCAGCAATCCGATACGCACCTTTGCTTTCACTTTCTTGGCAATATGCATGAGGGCTGACCTCCAGCATATGATAAACCATATCTAATTTTGCTTCCAATTTGCATTATGCACCAGATTACTGTGCTTCCGCTGCATCACGGCAAGGCTCCGAGATGGCTTTTCAACAGAATGGTAAAGCTTGGCGGCGCCATATCCGAAGTGATAATAGACGAATTCGGCGCCGATGGACTTCTCGCAAGGCTCAGCGACAGCAACTGGCTGCAGGCCCTCGCCTGCACTATTGGCTATGACTGGCACAGCAGCGGCTCAACTACTGTTACCATGGGCGCGCTTAAAGAAGCTCTAAACAGCACCGGATGCGTGTTCATAGCCGGAGGCAAAGGCAATGCTGGAAAATCAACGCCAGACGAAATAGAAAAAGGCTGCGACCTTCTTGGAGTTTCACATTCGGAAAAGCTTGTGGAGTTCAGCAGGCTCGCTGCAAAAGTCGACTCAAGCATGGTGTATGACAAAATAGGCATATATCACCACACATTTGCGTTTTCCGAAAGCGGCAAATGGTGCGTTGTCCAGCAGGCAATGCGCTACAATACAAACGAAGCAATAAGATTCCAATGGTTTAGCGAGACTGTCGATGAGAATGACATAGCTAATGAGCCTCATAGTGGCATTTCTACAACCCTCAAAGAGGTAAGCGCCGATTTGACATACGAGAAGAACAAGCATATAAGGGAGGGCACCGCCTCTGTGCTCGACGAAGCTAGAAGGATTGTAAAGGAATATCCGTCAAGGCATGAGATACTGCCTAGTCTTGACATAAGCAAAAAGGGCATAGAGATAATAGAAAGGGCCAGCGAGCTAAGTCCGAAAGATTACAAGGAGCTTCTGCTTATAAAAGGCGTTGGCAGGAGCACAATACGTTCGCTCGCATTCATAGCGAGCCTGATTTACAACGAGGAAATAGCCTATAGGGACCCTGTTGCGTTTTCATACAACCTTGGCGGAAAGGACGGCATACCATTCAGGGTTAACAAGAGGACATACGACTCTGTTATAGAAGCGATGCGCCTAATAGTTGATAATGCGCGTATTGAGCGTAGGGAAAAATATCTGGCTCTGCGAAGACTTAGTTCTGAGGTTGCTGGAGAGAAAGGTAGCGTTTAACACGCAGGCAAGAAGGCAAAAGTTGCGGTCGATGCGAAAGCACGCAATTACTTGCATGACAGCCACTGTTAGGCATTCGGATAAGTACAGAAGTCATGATCAATAGTATTAGCAAATATGTCAAAGCAAGACTGCTGAGAGAGCGCAAGATTTCTACATTCTCAAAGCCACAGAAAAATTAAGAATTTTTGCAAGCCAATGTATATTGGTATTGTGGAGCTGGATAAAGACACCATTGCCATTGCCGATGCAAATGCGATCGCGCCGCTTCTTGCTGAGATAGTGCTTTATATAGGCGACAGCAGGAAGACCGAAGCAGAAATCGCAGAACATGCCAATCTTGGAATCAAATTTCTCAGAGAGGATATAAACGCCTTTTATTCCAGGCTCAACGGCAACCCGATTGATATGTTCGTCAACATATCAAATGGCGAATATGCTCTCAATGATAGAGGATTTAAACTAGTAAGCGGCGAGCCGAGGCGCATTATCGAAGAAAAGATCAAAGCGTGGAAGAACGCAAACGATGAAATTGTCAGGACTCTTTTTGAAAAGCGTAGGAAATGAGCATGAATAAATACTTTTGGTGCTATTAGTTCTGCATATCTTATTGGGTCAGCGGCATGCGATTTGTAAGGCAGGATATTTCGCTCTCCAGAGAGGCAAAGGACTTCGCGATAGCGGATGCTGTGCTTACCATAGCATTTACCCTTGCGTTTATTGGTGGCGCTGCATACCTTGGAACGACTTGGCCGCTTTTCATATACTTTCTGCCGATAATTTTTATAGCTGTGACGCTTAGCTTCGTGCTCCATGAATTCATGCACAAGATTGTAGCGCAGCGTTTTGGTGCTATCGCTGGCTTCAGAACGTCTATAACAGGGCTTGGAATTACTCTGTTGAGCAGCCTTTTCGGATTTCTGCTCGGAATTCCAGGAGCCACGGTTATCTACACGAGCAACTTTACAACCAAGGAGGAAGGCATAGTGTCTTTTGCGGGGCCCCTTACCAACTTCTCGATATTCATAATTTTTCTTATTGCTGGCATAGCCCTTTACGGCAATGTCCTCGGGAGCGTCTACGTCACATTGACAACGCCGCTCAGGATTTCATACCTGCACAACGTCATAAACATGGTTCTGTTCATAAGCATACTGCTCGCATTCTTCAACATGCTCCCGATATATCCGCTTGACGGTAGCAAGGTGCTTAGGTGGAGTAAACCTATTTATATTTTTACGCTTGCAATCATATTTGTATTGTTTGCAATGATAATAGGGCTTGGCGCAATATTGTTCTCGCTTGTGTTCATGCTCGTATTCGCATTCATACTTTCGCTCTTCTACAGAAGGGTGCTTTGAAGTATGATTATAAAATTTTGCTTGAATAATTTATAGGTGTAGCCCATGACCAATGGCATAGAGCTCACAGTTGCAGACGCTCCTGTTACCGATTCTGGTAGAGGCTTTGCCAGACTCGATTCGAAATCGATGAAGGAGATCGATGCGACATCTGGAGATATTATTGAAGTCAGAGGCAAGATAAAGTCAACGCCAGCTACGGTATGGCAGGCGCATCCGAGCGACGAGGGGCTCGGTTTCATAAGGATAGATGGTTATACAAGGCAGAACCTTGGTGTAGGCATTGGCGACAAGGTCTTTGTAACAAAGGCTGTTGTGAGGGACGCAGAAAAGGTTGTTCTTGCGCCGCCGATGGGCCAGCGGGCTCCGCTTTCTCCAGACTTTTCGGACTATGCAAAGAGGAAACTCGAGAACAAGCCCGTATCGAAGGGCGACGCCATACCAATACCTATGTTTGGACTTGTCTTTACGTTCCTAGTTGTGCAGACGATACCACACGGCATAGTCAAAATTACAAAGGAAACAAACTTCCAGGTAAAGGAGGAGCCTGTATCGGAATCCGTTGTAAAGGTAGGCGAGGTGCATTACGAAGACATAGGCGGCCTAAAAAATGAGATACAGAAGATAAGGGAGATGGTAGAGCTTCCGATAAGGTACCCAGAGCTGTTTGAGAGACTTGGTATAGAGCCGCCAAAGGGCATACTGCTCTTCGGACCGCCAGGAACAGGCAAGACACTTCTTGCAAAGGCCGTCGCGAATGAAAGCGATGCCAATTTTATATCAATATCTGGACCAGAGCTAGTGAGTAAGTTTGTAGGCGAAAGCGAGGAAAGGCTCAGACAGATATTCAAGGACGCAAAGGAGCATGCGCCATCAATAATATTCATGGATGAAATCGACGCCATAGCGCCGAAGCGCGAGGAAGCTACGAACGAAGTTGAGCGCAGGATGGTTTCACAGCTTCTTGCGCTGCTTGATGGGATAGGCAGCAGGGGTCAGGTGATCGTCCTTGCGGCGACAAACAGGCCCGATGCAATAGACCCGGCGCTTAGAAGGCCCGGCAGATTCGACAGGGAAATAGAGATAGGCGTGCCGGATAGAAATGCCAGAAAAGAGATACTTCAGATACACACAAGGAACATGCCGCTAGAAAACGTTGACATAGACCAGCTTGCTGACATGACGCATGGCTATACAGGCGCAGACATAAGCGCACTGGCCAGAGAAGCGGCAATGTCAAAGCTAAGAGAGATACTGCCTGTGATAATAGACAAGCAGAGCGTGCCTAACGAGCTGCTGCTCAATCTCAAGGTGAGCATGAAGAATTTTCTAGAGGCGTTGCGCAGCATACAACCGAGCGCTCTCAGGGAAGTATTTGTCGAGAGGCCTAATGTCCACTGGGACGACGTTGGCGGCCTGGAATCCGTAAAGAAAGAGCTGAAAGAAGCAGTAGACCTGCCGCTGAAGAAGCCCGAGATGTTCGAGAAGATAGGGATAAGACCGGTTAGGGGCGTTCTTCTTGTGGGGCCGCCAGGAACAGGCAAGACACTCCTTGCAAAGGCCGTTGCGACAGAGCGCGAGTCCAATTTCATATCGATCAAAGGACCTGAAGTGCTGAGCAAATACGTCGGTGAAAGCGAAAAGACGCTCAGGGAGATATTCAGAAAGGCTAAGCTCGCCGCACCGTGCATAATATTCATAGACGAGATTGATGCCATAGCCAGCGCCAGGGAGTATGGCGAGCTTGAATCTAGGGTTGCAGAGCGAGTAGTCGACACGCTGCTTACGGAAATGGATGGGCTCGAAGAGCTCAAAAATGTTGTTGTGCTTGCGGCGACAAACAGGCCCGATGCAATAGACCCGGCGCTTCTGAGGCCCGGCAGATTCGACAAGATAATAGAGATACCAATGCCTGATACAGAGACGCGAAAAGAGATATTCAAAGTGCATATGAAGCACATGCCTATAGACAAAAGCGTCGATATAGAAAGCCTTGCGGAGATGACCGAGAATTATACTGGCGCTGAAATAGAAAACGTCTGCAGGGAAGCTGGAATGAACGCGATAAGAAATAATAGGGAAGTGGTAAAGAGGGAAGATTTCGAGAAAGCGCTTGCGGAGGTCAAGCCAGCAATACCGAAGGAGGTTGCCGACAGAATAAAAAGGTTTAAGGAGGAGCCTACAAGCATGTACAGATAATGGTGATTTGTTGAAAGTTGTATATTCTGATGCGAAAACCGGAAAAACCGCACAGATAGAAGTGCAGAAGGAGATGGAGCACGCCCTCATAGGCAAAAAAATAGGCGACGAGATAGAAGGGGGCAGCGTCGATGCGAGCCTGAACGGCATAAAGCTCAAGATAACTGGCTTGAGCGATAAGATGGGCGCCCCGTCGAGAAGGGATCTGAGCGGAACAAGGAAGGAGAGAATGCTTCTCGGCAGCGGGGCTGGCATAAGGCCGAAGGGAAAAGGCTATAGGGCGAGGCGCATGGTCAGGGGCAACATGATAAGCAGCGATACTGAGCAGGTCAATACCGTAATAACGGACGCGGGCGGCGTCGCGCTTGATGGCTTGTTCAAGAAGAAGGCAGAAAAGAAAGAGGGTGAATAAAATACCTGCGTATAACGGATTCAAGCAAAGCGAGCTCAACATAGGCACTCTAGGCCATGTGGATCACGGCAAGACGACGCTAACAGCCGCGATAACAGGCGTATGGACAGACAAGCACAGCGAGAGCGTAAAAAGGAGCATGACGATAAAGTTAGGCTACGCCGACGCGCTCATAAGGAAATGCAATAACTGTGAAGGTGCCGCTGCATTCACAGTGAAAGACAAATGCGAAAAATGCGGAGGCGATGCTGTTCCGTTCAGGCGCATATCCATACTTGATGCACCAGGCCATGAAACGCTGATGGCGACGGCGATAGCTGGTTCGAACGTGATAGACGCGGTGCTTTTCGTCATAGCCGCCAATGAGGAATGCCCTATGCCCCAAACCAGGGAGCACCTCATGATAATCAACGCTTTAGAAAAAAAGAGCGCAATAATTGTGCAGACAAAGATAGACATAGTCGGAAAGGAAGCGGCAGAAAAAAACTACGCGCAGATAAGGAATTTCGTAAAGGGCAGCGTAATAGAGAACGCGCCCATAGTTCCGGTTGTTGCGAGCAAGAACATCAACATAGACGCTTTGCTTGAGCAGATAGCAAAAATAGAGGTGCCAAAGAGGGACATAGATTCTGATCCTCTCATGTACATAGTAAGATCTTTCGACGTTAACAAACCAGGGACGCCCATAGAAAGCATGACTGGCGGGGTCGTCGGCGGCTCTATAATAAAAGGAAAATTCAAGGTGGGCGACGAAATAGAGATAAGGCCAGGCATAAACGTTGCCAGGGACAAATCAAAGAAGGAGATTTACGAGCCGATAATAACCAAAATTGAAAGTTTATCTACAAGCGAAAACAGGATAGAAGAGGCCTTGCCCGGAGGGCTCATAGCCATAGGCACAGACCTAAACCCGGTGCTTACGAAGGCCGACAGCCTGGTAGGCAATATAGTTGGTCATGTGGGCAAGCTTCCTGATGTGAAAGACTCACTCGAGCTCGAGTATCATGACCTCAATAGGTCAGATCTGCCTAAGCAGGCATTCAGAGAGGACGAGCCTTTGATACTCGGCATAGGCACTGGCACAGTAGTTGGTTACGTCAAGAGCGCGAGGAGGAAATCGATAAGCATAGAGCTTAAGCATCCTGTCTGCGTCGCTGACAACATAAAGATTGCTATGCTGAGAAACTTCGCGCAGAGATGGCGCCTAGTCGGATATGGCGTGGAATTGGCCTAGCAGCTTTTGCAAAAATTTCGCTTCCTAAACTGCCGTTTAGAGATGATACGCAATGCTGGGCATTGGTCCGAAAGAATGAGGGAGGCCTGCAGGGGGATATGCAGGCCTTTTTCTCTTTTACTGTGGAGGTGATATAATAAGTGTGTTGATCGCCTTGCCAGCATCATATTTGTAATAAACCTTGTGACCAAGCTGGAACCTTTCTATGATGCCCTTCTGATAGAGCTTGTTTAGTCTTGCGCAGGCTGCATTTTTGCCCTTGTAGTGCATCGCTTCTTTAAGATCGTCGGCGCAGACTATGCCCTTTGACTGCACAAAGAGCAGAACGTTTGTGTCGACTTCAGAGAGAGGAATTTCTCTGCTTTGGGGGACAGCTTGATTCGTTTGGGAATGCTCTTCAGCTGCGTTAATGCCGCTGAGTCTTTCCTCGATGCTTTTTATCTGCTCTGTGAGCATGTTCAACGCCCTATTTGTGCGCTCCCTTTCATCTATTAGGTACTTGGTAAGGGTTGCTATCGCATCGCTGCTTGCATCAGGAATAGCGGCGCTTGTTTTAGAAGAAAGCTCGCTTATTTCCTGCTTTATGCGCAGGATTTCCTTTTCAATCTGTTTTTTGTTCTTAAGCATGAAAGCACCATTCATGATTTTTTCATAAACCATTCGTGAAAGAATCACGATTCAATCATGTTTAGTAGCATAAAGATATTTAAAGCTTATTTTATTTCCTAAAACTTCCGATTACATGCAAATAATAGCTATTGCATAGCGCTTATATGCCTGTATCCCTTTTCTTCGAGGAGAACCTGCAACCGAAAGGAATATTTAATCTATTGAATATATATTTATCCGCGCATATTTGGCATGCTTGAATGCATTGGCATGGCCAGAAATGCAGGCGACGCGACGACGGCAAACTGCAAGTGGTAAGATGCAACATCTGCTTATACCAAAAGAGAGGGTTAAGCTGCTAACAGGCAAGGCATTGGCAGAACTCGAGCGCAAGCTGGAATGCAGAATAAAGATCAGCGACGAGAACTCAGTTATGCTCGAAGGCAGCGAATACAACGAATTCAATGCGAAGAACGTTATTACCGCTTTCGGCAGAGGCTTCGATATTAAAAGCGCGTGCAAGCTTCTTAGCGATGATGTTTTCCTGAAGATAGTAAACTTGAAGGACTTATTCAAAAACGACGACAGAATAAGAGTGATTAAGGGCAGGGTCATAGGCAAGGGAGGCAAATCTAAGAAGTATATAGAGTCGGTAAGCGGTACTGAAATCTGCGTATACGGCAACACCATAAGCATAATAGGCACTCCAGATGAGATAAACATAGCTGCGAAGGGCATAGAGCTGCTTTTGGAGGGAGCGCCGCACAGCAAGGCTTATGCGGTAATCGAGCAGATGCGCAAAAAGCTTAAAATGAGGGTTTAAGATGGAAAAGATAAACGCTGAAGAATTGTTCAAGGAGTTCAAGGAGCACTCGGTAGCAGAGTTCTTCAAGAAAAACAGGCAGATGCTCGGCTATTCTGGAATGGTCAGATCGCTTACTACGATTGTGCATGAGTATGTTACCAACTCGCTTGATGCGTGCGAGGACGCAAACATAATGCCAAGCATAGCAATAGAGATAAAGGAAACTGGCGAAAACAGATATTCTGTCTCGGTTGCTGACAACGGGCCTGGCATACCTAAGAAATTTGTCGGGAAGGCGCTAGGAGTCGTGCTCGCCGGCACTAAATTCCACAGATACATGCAGCAAAGGGGCCAGCAAGGCATAGGCGCAGCAGGCTGCACGCTCTTCGCACAGATTACAACGGGCAAGCCGGTCCATGTTAGATCGGAAACGGAAAACTCCGCTTATGAATGCGACGTTTCAATAGACGTAAAATCGAACAAGCCGATAATAGCAAACCTGAACGACTTGGATAAGAAAGGTGCAACTGGGCTAAGCGTCGTAGCCGAAGTAGCTGATGTAAAATACGAAAACAGCGACCACGGCGTCTATGAGTACGTGAAGCGCACAGCGATAGCAAATCCGCATGCTGAGATAAAGCTGATTGAGCCCGGAGGCAAGGAGCATGTGTTTCCGCGTTCTGTAAACGAACTTCCTAAAAAGCCGTTCGTGATAAGGCCCCATCCGCTCGGTCTGGAAATAAACGACCTTCTTGAGTTCGCGCACGTGAGCGAAAACAGGACGATAGCTTCGTTCCTTGTATCGAGCTTTTCGAGGGTCACGCCAAACAAGGTCAACGAGCTCAAGGAGCTTGCAAAAGGCGTCGATTTTGGAAAAGATCCGCGCCAATTGACGTGGGCTGAAGCCGAGGAGATAATAAAGGCCATCAAAGCAACAAAGTGGATTGCGCCAGATACCGGCAGCCTTTCAACGATAGGCGAAAAGCAGATTGGAATCGCGATAAAGAATCTGCTCAACCCAAATTTCTTCGACGTCGTAGAGAGAAAGCCCAAGGTCTTCAGAGGAGGCATACCATTTGCAGTAGAGGTCGGAATAGCCTATGGCGGCGGTGCCGGCAGGACGCAGCAGGATGGCACAATTGGAGGAGTTATACTCAGATTCGCGAACAGGGTGCCTTTGCTTTTTGACAGCGCCAACTGCGCGATAACTGATGCTGTGCGCCAGATACAATGGAAAAGATACGGAATTGCTGATTTTGACAAGGAGCCCGTAAGCGTCCTTGTCAACGTTTCTTCTGTTTATGTGCCTTATGCCGGCGTAGGCAAACAGGCGATTGCCGACGAAGACGAGATAGTAGAGGAGATAAAACTCGCAATAATGGATTCGGCAAGGAGGATGCAAAGATACATAAGCAACAAAAGGAACATGGGCATAGAGAAATCAAGATACGAAACAATACTGAGGTATGCGAGCCAGCTTGCGAAGGACATAAGCGAGTTGACTGGCAGCGACTATGACGAGGTTGACAGGGCCGTGAGGCTGCTGATAAGCACAAAGTACAGGAAGGCGCTTGAGGAAGAACAGAAAAGCGAAGAATCTGGCAAAGTAGAAAGAAATTGAATTGCACACGCATTTAGAATATCAGCTGATCGAAAGCTTCAGTATTGATCAGCTTTATGTAGCCGTAAGCGATGCCAAGCTTCATGAGCTCAGCATCGTCGCCGTATGAAAGGTAGAGCTTCTCAGTGAAGTTTGCCTGAGTATCGTCGTCGAAGAAGACTATGAATGTCTTGACCTTTCTGCTTATTTCGAATTTTCTCATACCTGAAATGCTTGAGTATATGATCACATTCGCTTGATTGCCAGTCTTTGTTATAAGCATGTCGGCACTCTGCACCGCGTCCATTTCCGTGAATATTATCGCGTTTGCGACTAGATAGTCTCGCAGCTTCCTGAATATCGCGAGATATTCTATGTCGTGGCCTGATTCGTCAACGAAACTCTTCGGCGCGTAGTAGTTACCCTTTGCGACAACGTCTCCGGATGCGATGAGCATGTTTAGGATCTTGAGCACATTCTGCAATGTCACAGCAATCGGCATGTTTCCAGACCTGAGGTTGGTTTCAACGCCGTTCTTAACCTCTTCTGGAGTAAGGGGCATGTAGCGCCAATGGTAGTAATAGTTTACCTTGTTGAAAACATTGATGAAATCCTGCTTTGGAACGCTTACGCTTACTCTCTTTACCGGAGGAAAAGTAGGCACGTCTATGTAGTATTCGTCCCTGGTCGGCGCTTTGAGGACCAAGTTTAAGAGCACTATGACAACAGCGACAACCGCGAATTCTATGTAGATTGCAGGTATATGGAATATTTTCTTGGTGTAGCTCGTGGAATACGCATAGCTTGATGAAAGCGCCTTCAGAACGAAATTCTGGTTTCCGTAGCTTACAACCGTGCCTTTCGGAAGAGTGTAGTACACGACGCCGTCCTCTACGGTGCCGTTTTCCGCATATGCGCCGTTGAGCGAAATCGAGTAGCTCAGGTTGCTTACGGGCTGGCCGTTGCTCTCCACGCTAAATGCGAACGTGCCATTGGCGAAGTTCAACGATATGGGGCTTATGCTGAGGTTTGCGAGCTGGAAAAGCGCACTGGAATAGTACTTATCGTAGAAGTTTCTCAGAAACAGAAGGTATGTGCCGCTTGGCAAAGTGAACTTTTGGTATTTTATTATGCTTATGCTGCTTGTGGTGTTGAAAAATCCTATCGGTATTGTTTCGACGTAGCCCATGTTCAATGTGTATACGTCTATGTGCGGTGTCACAAGAGTCGGCAGGGATGACGTCGCATTCATGGTTATTATGATAGGTACTGTTTGAGTTTCGCCAACTACTGAAGGCAGGCCTATGGTGCCGTTAGGGCTGAAATAAACGCTGAATGGAATGTTCAGGTATACTGTGGACGTCGCGTTGCTTGTTGCTATAGAAAGAAGCGGGTAAAGCGAACCAATGCTTGACGAGTAGCTTGCCGGAATGGGTTTCAGCAGCGTGGCTATGCCGAGCCTGCCCGAACCGCTTAATGTCGAGTTGTAGCTTCCCTGCGCTATAGTCTGCAGCCAGAATCTTGAATTAATTGCTTTTGATATGTCGGATGCCTCGGCCGAGCCGTTGCGCCAGATACTGCTTGGAAAGTTCGAAAAAGCTATAACTGTGCCGTTAAGCGCGTTCACGTATGCCAAAGGCCCGTAAGATGATCCATCGCTGAAAGAAAAAGTCGGGCTGCTAAAATATAGTCCAAGCGGATTCGAATTCTGCGAAGAGGTTGGCGCAGCCGTGGCCATGTCCATAGAGGTCAGCTCGGATAAGGTCTGCTGCGTGGTCTTGAATATTATGCCATTAGGGCCTATTTCCCTTGAGAAGTCTTCGCCAACGTATATTATAGTGTCGCCATCGGATAAAAGGTATTGCAGCGGCATCGGTGCGCCGCTTAGAAGCGGGCTTGGCATCAGCCCAGACGCTATTATCACCGTAGATCCAGGAGGAATGCTAGTGACATTGCCAATGCCGACTATCGTGACATTGCCGCCGTTTTGCAGCAGGTCATATGCTGAAAGGTCTGCGGAAAGATTTGAGTAGAGCTGCGAGATGCCGATGCAATTTAAGCAGTACTGCGAAACATTCAATATATAGACTTTTTGAAGCGGATTTTTGTCGTAAACGTTGAATGCTATGCTGGTATAAGACGAATTGCCCACAGCATAGTTGAGCAAAGCGTATGCAACGAGCTGCTGGGCATTGTCCAGAGTAAAAATGCCAGTCTGATTGAGCGAAAATTGCCCGATGAGTTTTCCCGGAGGTGCAGGCGGCACTGGCGCGGTAATATGCACAGCAATTTTAAGATACGCGACGAGCCCCGCTATGAAGGCGATCACTACCATGATTGAAAGTATTGCTATCAGCAGTTTTCTTTTGCCATTCATCGCCGCACGCCCTATTCGGCTTTATTTTTTTTCGCAAGTTTGTCTATCAGTGATTGCAGTTTGTTTGAAAGAAAGTTAGTGTTTGTGTTTACTCTCTTTATTACGTTGTACACCTTTACGTATGTAACGCGCTTGTTTATAGTGACGAAATATTTCATGCAAACACCAATGCGGGCTCAACTTTTAAGCTCTATGTAGCCTAATGAAACCATTTTGTCAAGTATCTGCTCGACCCTTGGCGGCGGAATCTTGTAATTATTAGCAAATTCGTTAACGTCTATCGAGTTGTTGTGCGCTATTATCCAGTCTTCTATCATGGCCATGAGCGACTCGTCAGAGAATGTCTTGAGCGCATTCAGCTCAGCCGTGAGCTTTTTGTTGTCTTCGCTGAGCTGAGATGCCTGTATTGTAAGGTTGCGGTTAGATGCAGCCAGTTCGAGATTCTGCCTTTTGAGTTCGCGGTACTCGGCTACAAGTGCGTCGTATTTGTTGAATATAGAGCTATAGCCTTCTGAGAGGCTGTTTAGCATATCCTCTATTCCAGAATCCACGTATTGGAAAAGCTTTGTTTCGTCAACCTTGTAGTAGTCGTTGACTATCGAAAGCACAGACATGAGGTTCTTTATTATGGTGAGTTTCCTTATCTTCTCGCTTGTGTCCTGGGCTATCGAGTAGACGATGCTCACGCCCTCTGGCTGGAATGTTATTATGTAGAACAGGAAAGGCTCCTTGCGTATGTTCCTGCTTTCCACCCTGAGCAGCGTGAGTGAGTTGCTGTCGAGCTTTATTGAATAGAAAGGCAGCGCTGAGAGCTTGTCGCGCATTTGTTCGAATGTGCCTACAAGCTTGCCAGCAAGGGCTAGCTCCTCTACTTTAGGCAATACTTCCTCTGCCACTGCCACACCAATTACTACAAAAGCAATTAAGATTAAATATATTTATGCTTATGCCTAAGTTTTGGAGGCGCGGGAGCTTTCATGCGCGCGCTCTTTAGCGCTCGCCTTCACGCTTTCTATGTCGAGCTTGGGCATGTAGCTAAGGAAAGAAAGCAGATATAGGAACACCGCAACGGCAACGGCTATGGCTATCGTTGTAGCGCGCGGCGAAATGAGAACGCTGAGTATTATGAAGGCTATGCCAAGGGCTATGTAGAGTGTGCGCCTTGACTCAAAGCTTTTTCTCTGTTTCGCGTATTTTGGATAGCATTCCCTGCACACCACAAGCCTATTGTGCTGCTCGTTTTTTGTGACGTTCCTCTTGAACCATCTTATGCTTTCTATAACGAAATCTTCTTCTATTGGTATGCCTTGCTTTTCCTTGCCGCATATTATGCAATAGCTTTTCAATAAATCACGAGATTGTCAGCTCTATTACCCTACCGTATGTGGAGCTTATCTTGTCCTCGTCAAGCGCGTTGAGTATGCTTGTTGCTGTGATGTCGTCTATGCCTATTCTTCTCAATATGTTTTTTATTTCATCTTGACGCAGGCCCATGCTCAGCAGCATGTTCGAGAGCGTCACGGCGTTGACATGCCTGTGCGATTTTGATAGCGCGCTTTCGAATTCATCTATCTTCTTCTCGCTCACGCCGAACGTAACCAGTATGTGCCTAAGGTCAAGCCTGCTTATCACGAAAGTCGCTCCCATTGGATCACTATGTTATGTAGGTAAACGCTCTTGTTATGAATATGTCTTCCACGCCGAGGCTTCTCAGTATGCTTATTGCAGACTGCTTGCTCACTCCCATCTGCATCAAGGACTGGACGAACGCCCTTATGTCAACGAATCTGCCCTTGTTGTCCAGGTCTTTAAGTATGTTTTCGGAAACGTCCGCGCTTATGTTGTTGTTTATAAACTTGTCGCGTATGTCGACCTTCTCGAAGTAGTACTCTTTCTGCACGTTTTGGTCAGCAAGCTCTGCCTGATTCAGTATGTCGGCTATGGTTATAGTATAGACGTCAAGCGGCACTTCGCCGACTATCCTGTTTATTAGGAAGGTTTCCGGAAACTGGACAGAGGTTTGGAATGACATGTCTATCGCTGCTTCGCCGACTCCGAATTTGCCCATCTCCTGTCTTATGAAATCTGAAAAGTTAAGCGAGCCCTGCATATAATCTAGAAACTTCGCGAATTTTATCCTGAGCATTATTGTTGTGCCGACATTTGAAAATATAGCCTCGTTTATATCAGTAGGATTCTGCGACGCGACTATAAGGCCGAACTGGTATTTTCTGCCTTCCCTCACTATCATGACCGCGTCGCTCCTCTCATCGCTCGCTATCTTCCACGCCTCGTCGAGCACCACCATGGCCTTGAGGCCTTTTGCCGCGCTCCAGCTTTCCATCCTCATCTTTTCCTTGAGGGTTTGAAGTATGAACAGCGCTGCGAGGGCCCTGAACTTTTCATCTGGAAGCGCAGATAGGTCTATGTCTACAAGGCCTGACGACGAAAGCTTTCCCAAATCCAGGGTGCTTTTCCTTGCGAAGTAGTCTTCGCCCTCCCTGGCAAACTGCCTCAGCCTGTAAACAGCATTCTCAAGCTCGGCAGGGTATTCATAGGTGCCCTCCTGCAACTTTTCCTCTAAAAGGGTTATAACGTCCTTTAGCGTAGGTGGCTCTTTGTTTGGAGGCGGCGGTTGAGAGATGTTGAAGCCGGCATTGACATATGCTTGCTCTATCGCTTCTGCGGTAAGCCGGCGCTGCTCAGGAAAATCTGCTATATCAGTGAGTATTTCAAACGAATTCATTATCTGCTTTGACCTGTCAATCGGCTTCATGCCCGAAAGGTCCATGATGTTGAGGTAATCACCCTTTGCAAGAGTCACGACTGTGCCGCCGCTCTGCTTCACCCATGCTTTGTACTCGCCAGCCCAGTCTATTATTATGGCGTTGGTCTGCCAAACATAGCTTGCTCTCGTAAGGAACGTCTTGACGAAGAAGCTCTTGCCTGCGCCTGTTATTCCCACTACGGCTATGTGCGGATTTGTGAGATTGAAGAAATTCCACGTGAACGGCGTCTCGAACATTCTTGAAATGCCTATGAATATCGAATTTGTAGGATCGTTCAGCAGGTATTCCTGCGGAGGCTCCGGAGGCCTGCTCAGGAAGACGCGCTTGGACAGCTCGTTGCTCATTATGCTTTGAACCCTTATGAGCGTCATAATACCATTTTCGAATGATAAATACTTATTTCTGCTGGTGGAAGTAGTCCATCAGCACGCTTGCCGATATAGGCAAAGAGTAGTTGAACTTGAAGAGCAGGTACAGTTCCCTTCCTACAACCCTGTTTATGCTCAGGTCAAGCGCGTTGAATACAGTTTGTAAATGGTTAAGCTGCGCATTGAGCGCATCGACAGCAGCCTTTTCGCTGACCCCTGCAGCAGCCGTTTCTATGTACATTACGCTGTTTACAGGCCGCTCACCGCTAGAGAGCCTTTCTATTCTCGCCTGTAGTATGCTTATGCGCCTCTGATAATCATCTATCGCGAGCTGGCTCGGGTTGCTACTGCTCATTTCCTTCGAAAGCTGGAACTCAAGGAAACTGCGCTTTCCTTCGAGCTCGTCCCTGTATTCCTGTATCTCCTGCGCGGCAACTATCGCATGGAACTTGAAAGGAAAGTCCACGTTCATAATTATTCTCTCCCACTTGCTCGCTGAAGAAGCAAGGGCTGCTTCCTCGGCGGCCTCCTCTGCTGTGCGCTCCTGGGAAAATGCGTAACTGTAGAGGTTTGCGGAGAGGTAGCCTGTGGCATAGTAGATGCCATTTGAAAATTTTATGACGCTGTTCTGGTGCTTGTTTATGTAGTAATCTTTAGCCGGAACTATTGCCGCGTTGAGAATCACAGTAACGAGCGGAAACACAAGGAAATCTGCGAAATTTATTACCAGGATGAGTAATATGGTAAGTATAGAAAGTATGGCAACGGCTACCTTGAACGGGCCGTACGCGTTCAACATTAGGATAGCAAGAAGTGCTATAAGCGAAGTTATGCTTACGTACATTATTGTCGTTTCATCCATCAGCTTACCCCAATTGTCTTTTGCTTTATCTCTTCGCTTATTGATGAGAAAGGTATCGCGTGATCAGGCTCTATGAAAGTGAGTATTTCGTCGGCGTTAGCCAGCGAGGCGGTAACGCCGTAAATTGCACCTATGCCGGCTGCAAGCTCCTCTGCGCGCTGCGTAGCCAAGGTTATGGCTTCTTCTTCGTTGCCGCCTAGGGCGGTTACCATCGCGTATGAAACCTGCACGCGGGACTTCGCCCTGCTTATGTTGTCAAGCAGGTTTCTCCACATTGTGACTTCGCCCTTAGCCCTGTCAAGCAGATTCTGCGGCGAAGCCTTGTCTGAAGAAAGCTTCTGGTAGTTTTCCTCAGCGTCGTTTAGCTTGTTCCTTATCCTATTCAGGTATTCCTCCTTGTCTGCTATATAGACTTGAGTTGTTATCTTTGCCGGAGTTTTGCTCAGCGTCGCGACCATGCCGAAAAGGCGCGCAAATTCAATCTTTTCTTCGTCGCTCATTTCCGTTGCTGAGCGATATATTGGAATCTTGACGAAAGCGGTGGCATATACGTCTGAGCCTTCCCTCGTCACTATGGCATTGCCGCTTGGCGCAAGTATGAAGGCTTCATCAGACTTAATCACTATGCGCTTGTTCTTCATTCTGGCTAAGGGCGTGAATATGTAAGCGTAAAACCTTGTCGAAAACGCAATGACATCTGAAATTAGAGCCAAAAGCACCAGCACAAACCTGAGTATGTAGCCGGGCGCGAGCGTAGAGAAAAGAAGGATCACTACTGATGCGCCCAAAAAGACTACGAAGAAAATTGTTCTCACGCTCAGCGCCAAATGCAACACCCAGGATTATTATTTTCCAAACAAAACTATAAATGTTATAGAGCCAACAGCTTGCCGGACTTCTGCGCGAAGCCACCTATGAAGTTTGCTATCTGAGTTACCATGGCGTAGGTCATCGCTATGATCAGAGCTGGATAGAAAAGCACAGAGAGCCAGAACGCACCCATCGAGCTCTGTATGTCGCCTAGTTCAAGGACAAGTG
>JAVZVY010000016.1:0-17268 GCA_038878295.1 Candidatus Micrarchaeaceae archaeon
GCGGCCTTCGGATCGTAAAGAAGCTCGAATATTCTTGATATGCCTATTGATGTGCCAGTTGCAGGAACGTTCTGACCGGCAAATATGCCTATCAGATTGTCATACCTGCCGCCAGCTGTTATTGTAGGCAGATTTGCGCCCTTGCCTTCTGCCTTGAATTCCCAGACAAAGCCAGTGTAGTAGTCGAGCCCGCGCACAAGCGCAAGGTCCGTTACGACGTTTTCTATGCCATATAGCTTAAGGATGCTTAAAAGCTTGTCGAGCTTGTCCGATTCACGCTTTAGAGAAGGGTCTTGTGCGACGAGCTTCTGGATCTTGTTTTCCTCTTCGCTTGTGATGAAGCTAAGCAGCTCCTCGGCCTTGTTTTGGGCTATGCCTAGCGCAACCAGCTGGGCCTTAGTCTCGTCGACGCTTATCTTTTCAAGCTTGTCTATTATACGCAGCGCTTGAGGCTTTTTCTGATCTTCTATACCAAAGATGCTGAGCATGCCATTTGCAAGCACCCTGCTGCTGATGTTTATTCTGTAATCTACGCCCAGAGCGCTGAGTGCAGCCGCCGGCGCAGCTATTACTTCAGCGTCGCTTGAAACCGAAGTGCTTCCGACTATGTCTACATCTGCTTGTATGAATTCTCTTTCGCGCATTTTCTGGGGCTCTTCCCTGCGCCATATCCTGCCTATCTGGAATCTCTTGAAAGGCAGCGGCGTGTCCTTGTTTGATGCGAAATACCTCGAAAGAGGAACTGTTAGGTCATACCTTAGCCCTATATCGCTATCCTTTATCAGGAACATCTCTTTTGCGCTTTCTTCGCCATACATCTTTGCATTTAGAGTAGATGAGCTCTCCAGATTTGGCGTCTCTATCGGATAGAAGCCGAACCTGACAAAAGTGTCGGTTACTGTCTTTGTTATTTCGTTTAGCAGAATGGCCTCCTTTGGCTTGAAATCTCTTGTTCCTCTGGGAAGCTGGAAATCCATGTTATAAACCGCTTTTTAGATTGGCGTCTAGCCATTTCTTTATTACCTCTTTAGGCACAGCGCCTACCGAACTTGCGATCGGTTCGCCCGACTTGAATATCATTGTTGTAGGGATGCTCATTATGCCGTATTTTTCGGCTATCTCTGGGCTTTCGTCTGTGTTGAGCTTGCAGAACTTTGCCTTGCCGTCATATTCTTTTGAAACCTCTTCTATTATTGGTGAGTAGAACCTGCACGGACCGCACCATTCGGCCCAAAAGTCTATAACAACCGGCAACTTCGATTTCAGCACTTCGGCATCAAAATTTTTGCTGTTGACTTCTATCATTTATACACCAACCTAGAATTTAAACGAAGCACATATTTATTATTTTATTGCATTGGTGTGTAGCTTCCTCCCTTCAATCAAAATAGCAGATTTGAGCCACTTGAAAATTCAGCGACAGCGTTGCATTCTTTCGCAATCAACATTTATATATTTATACGCAGCATTCTGATTGTTTAACCAGAAATGGTTTTATGATACAGGCTATAGTAACGTCAATCGATGAGAAAAACCTGCTTGCCAGCCCTATGGAGGAGGCTGACCTGAATGCGCTCATAGGCAAGAAGGCAAGATACGTTGACAATGAAGGCAAGGTGTGGCCCGCAAAGGTCGTTGGCAAAGAGAGCGACACCGCAGTGATAGTGAAATTTGATGAGATGCCAACGGGGCTTGGCCAGGGGCAGATACTTGAGATACTCGACAAGCCTGAGGACGAAGCAGAGGCTGGGAATCCTGAATATACTGGAGCCTGATGATGTTTGATTTGATGTTGAATGATGATCACTTACTCTGATGAAAGATGATGAGGATCTTGAGTGCTGATATAGTGGCAGGCATACCTGACGATGCAGTAAGAGCTTTTGTAAAGAAGTATGCAAAAGTCAAGATAACCGAAGACGCAGTGAGAGAAATAGCGAAGATGCTTAATGCGGAAGCTACAAGAATATCAAAGTTTGCAGTAAAAAATGCAAAAAAGGAAAAAAGAGATAAAATAACAAAAAAAGATATAATGGATTATGTTCTCAAGCGCGGCAATGGCATATAATTTGCAGTGGGGTTTAAATGGTTATACGTGCCGCAAGGAGCGCAGATGGTAGGTACAGAACCGAGCTTTATAACAGATATGGTGGCAAATGTTTCGCTGTTTCTGAGAAAATTGGCGGCGGCATACTCATAAGCGAATTTGGCAGTAATGGCGTATTAATGGACCAGATTTATAAGAGGGGCGATGAACCTTTCTCTGCTCTTTCTGAATACATTGCGGCGGCAGGCGATAGGCTTGAGCTGGACAGCTCTGGCAAATACAAGCAGGTATTACTCGATGCGACATGCACGTCATGTGGATCCCGCACTTTGGTAAGGGAGTACGATACTATGGGCTTGGATGGAATAAAAAGCGCGAAAGTCGTGCCTATATTCATTTGCAAAAACTGCGGAAGCAGATTCTATTCGATAAGCTGGCGTTATATGGAAAAGCTTGTCTCCGAGCACATTGATCTTTTTGAGGAGGATGAACTTAAAAAGTATTACTCAGACAAAAAGGCATTCATGAATGAGCTTAATGAGTATGTAATAAGAATTTTTGCTTCCAAAAAGATTATTGCGATAAATTTGGATTAGTGAGTGCATGCCTATACTTGTTTCGTCATTGTATGGCAAGAAGGTCATAACTGTAGGTGGCAAAGTGCTAGGCAACGTCAAGGAGGTCATGCTTAACCTTGAGAATGGAGAGGTTTCCCATCTGCTCTTTGTAAGGCTTGAGACAATAGCAAAGAGCGACAATATAAGGGCCGAGCTTGCCAAAAACAGCGTGCTTTACAACAAAGTGAAGAAAGCCGCGGATTCGATAATCGTGGGCAATGTATAGTAGCATCTGGCTTAGTCTGTAGAGACCTCTCTTGCTATCGGCGATCGCTCCTTTACAAGTATCCTGTAGCCGCAATATGGGCACCTGATTATGTTGCCTACGCTTTTTATCTTCTTTTTGCACTGCAAGCACACGTAAGCCATATCATTTACCTCGTATGAGATTTTAGCATTCCTACTAGCTTTTTGTGAAGCTCTGAGCCGCTCGTGTTTATTATTCTCACATTTAGCGTGCTCTTGGATTCCTCGTCATTTAGCGATAGTATAGGCTGGTAATCGTCCATCTCAGAAAAATGAACCTCGAGCCAGTGCACTTTGCCTTTTAGGTAATCGCGCACTATGTCATCGGTCATTGGCAGGGACGAAAAACTGAAGAGTATGCCATTGCACCAGTATAAAGGCATGTTTCCTGCAGGCGTGACCCTTTCCCTTATCAGATCATCCTTATCTACCTTTACAATCTCGTGCACTACCAATTCTTCTATTGGCGAATATGTCACTTTTACCATATTATCATCTTTTGTTAATCATCATGCTGGCTGTGATTCCGGCAGGCGTCTTGAACGTGTATGCGCCTCCAGCAAACACAGTGCCACAGTGCCTACATTTCCATATGCCCGTGCCCACACGTCTTACGGCAATCTTGCCGCACACGTCGCACGCGTACCTCATGCGCTTCTGGCTTATGACGCTCATCTGTCTTTTTCTTATGTTTACTCCGTATCTTATGCTTGCGTTTGCCAATCAATCACCGGCATTTTTTATAATGCTTCTAAGCTCCTTAGATTTTTCGAAGCTCTTGTCTATAGCAGATAATATCTCTTCGTGGGTGAAGGAGCCGCTCAGCCCTTTCTGCATCGCCCTGATCTTATCTTCATCGTTAGCTATGGTAAGCCTTGCATCCATAACCGATTCCTCATTAGAATCGGCATCTAGCAGTATCGCGTTTCCAACCTTCGCGAATGTGCACGACGTAACTATCTTGCCGGTCTTGAGCTTCTGCAGATTGCCCTCGCGTATTACCTTATCGTCTTCGTATTTTGGCATTCTTGTGGATGAGAGGGCGCTGACAGCAGCCAGCATGCTGGCATCAAAGAGGTTGCCGTCATAGTTAAGTATGTATATGTCTACAAAGACACTCCATACCTTTTCTTCCTCTATGAAAAGCGACCCCAAGTCGAGCAGCTCAGACGCACGCACGCCCCTGTCAACAACTCTTGCGAGCTCTATGGCTTCTGGGCTTGGCGGCCCAGCCTCAAACTCTGTTGAAGCAAGCGGTAGAAGCTCTGCTGACACTATCAGATTGCCCTCATCCGGCTTATCCGGCATCGGCGTGTCCACGTCGAGCTTCACTCCGGCAAGCACCTTCGTAAAGCCCAGATCGACCTGGGCTGAACCCTCCGCGTGTTCTATAACTCCAGGAGTTATCCTTATGTTTCTGTATTCATCGAACTTCCTTGAGTCTTCGCGCGAATTTTTGTTTAGAAGCTCTCTTATGTATTCCCCTTTTACAACATTTATCGATTGCATCTAATCACTGTATTTTTTTGTTATTTTTTCGTACGGCGCACGAAGCGCTTCGGCCTGGATCTTAGAAATTTTTGTGCCTGCGCTTTTTACCATAGCATATAATTTTTCGAATTCTTCTTTGGTAAGATTACCGTCCATCTGGAGCAGCAGTATCTTTCCGGTAAGAGGGTCTATGGCCATGGGCACATCTGCGTCGGAATAATTGTCTTCAATCTTGTTCAGGTCTATAACAACTTCGCTGCCTATCTTGCCTCCAGAAACCGCAAATGGCAGGGAGGTCATCGGTAATCCGGCGGAAGCCAGCGCCACTGATGCGGCAGTGATTCCTGCGGCCCTTGTGCCACCGTCGCTTTGTAGAACCTCTATGAATAGGTCTATCTCGCATGTCGGAAATTTGTCAAGCATTACCACGTTTTCGAATACTTCTCTTGTAACTTTTGATATTTCTATTGCGCGCCTATTGGGCCCAGACCTGCCGTGCTCTTCAAGGGACGAGAAAGGAGCCATCGAATACCTGCATTTTATTATCGCCTTTTCAGGGTCCGCGAAATGCTTAGGCAGCGTTTCCTTAGGGCCATATACAGCTGCTAGTATCTTGTTGTTGCCCCATTCAATATAGGCGGAGCCGTCCGCGTTTTTGAGTATGTTTGCCTCTATTTTTATCGGCCTGAGCTCATCGAAAGCCCTGCCGTCGAGCCTTTTACCATCGACTATAAGCTTTGGTTTCTCCATTGACATCACTTAAGCATTTCCTTTATCCTTTCCGTAAGCCCAGAAGTGTGGGCCTCCTCTTCAACGCGCAATATCGCTTTTGTCGCAAGCGCTATGTTGCCACCCTTTACCCAGACCCTGCCATTCATGCCGACTATTATGTTTGATTTCGTGCCTTCTATGAGCTGGTTAATCATAGTGTTCCCGCTGCCTATGACCCTCGGCACCTTTGAAGGCCTTATATCTATTA
Source organism: Candidatus Micrarchaeaceae archaeon (assembly GCA_038878295.1). Classification (GTDB taxonomy): domain Archaea; phylum Micrarchaeota; class Micrarchaeia; order Micrarchaeales; family CABMGC01; genus JAVZDR01. Next base: position 5,381 of record JAVZVY010000016.1, read on the forward strand.
TCTTGCCACCGAAAAGCCTTCTAGGATACATCAGCACTATAGTGTTTGTCTCATCCATTTCCTTTACTTTCGCCTCTATTACATCGCCTATTTTTAGCCTTGACGAGACGAACTTTGCGACAACGAGGCCCTTGAACGGCGAATTCAAGTCTATTGTGTATGAGCTGAGCCTTGCCTCTTCCACTATGCCTATGACCGTTTCGCCTCGTTTTGGAGTCCATGAACCCTCAAGTGGGATCAATGTTCTTTTTGACTCGTCATAGACAGCAAGCACCATCGAATACGTTTTGCCATCGATGATCTGCGCATTGTCTATGTGCAGGGGCTTGTCGTAAATCATTTCTCCTGGGATAACTATTTTGTTCAAAAGACCACCTAAACAGCTTAGAATTTTAGAATCCTTAAATTATCATATTCTTTCCAATACTTAAACCTTTCCTACTTGTCAAGCATCTTCGTAGTGGCTTCGCCGTGCGTCAGCTTGTTCAGCTTGTCGAAAAACTCGCCCTGCAGGCCTGCAGGAAACTCTACAACCGCACTGAGCGAACCATCTGAAAGCCAGTTCTCCGATATTACGCCGTACTGCTTGAGGAGACTGTAGCACCTGTTTGCATCGGCAGCCGGAATCGATACGGCTATCTTTGCTGTCGCAAACTTTATCGGAAGTATCGCATTTATCTTCTTAAGCACGGCTTCTATCTGCTCATTTGCAGATTTAAACGGATCTATAGCAACCTTCGCTTCGTTCATCGCATTTTCTATGCGCTGTGGCGGGTGTGGGGCATTGGTCCTCGGGTCTATGGCATTTCTTGCTATTATAGCTATTATTTGCTTTCGCTTTTCATCAAGAAGCTTGTTCTTTTGCTCGGTTGTTATTGGGACATTGCCCTTCTTCAATATTATTTCTGCAATTTTTGCTATGTCGGTGGTGTTGAACGCCTTTTTTATCTTCTCCTGGCTTTGCCGCTCGCCTTTATTTGCGTCCTTGAAAACTTCTTCACTTTCAAGCGCAGAAAGAGGGTCCTGCCTCTTGCCCGTTATATATTCGTATGCAAGCTCAGCGTCAACCAGCAACTCGAACGTTTCCCCGCCAATAGAATATTTCGCTATCACCATTTTCGATGGCATCTTTACCACTGAAACTACAGATATTTTGCTATCTCTTTTAGGGAAAGTGCAGTATATTCGCCGCCTTTTTCAACATAGGAGATATCTACGCTATCTTCGGTGAGCTTCTTTTCGCTTACTTTTTTGATTATCTTTATGCCAAGGGCTATCGCGTCGTCGGTTGACATGTTTTCCTTGTATTCCTTAGAGAGTATGTCGAATGCCACTTTCTTGCCCATACCTATTGCGTCTGCCTTGTAGCCGAGGTAGGATGCGCCCGGATCTATTTCGTATAGCTTTGGAGTTGAGTCGACCCCACCAAGAAGTATCGAAACGGCGTAAGGCCTTATGCCACCGTATTGCGTCGCTTGCATCATGTAGCTTGAGAGCTCCCGCGCAAGCGCGTCTATAGATTTGACTTCGTTGAATATAAGCCTGTGGCTCTGTGTTATGGATCTTGCTGTGTCTATTATGTGTATGCCATCTGACATTATGCCGCTGTATGTCGCGCCTATGTGCGAGTCTATTCTGAAAACCTTCTGAATTGTTGATGAAACTGCAAGGTCCTCTGTTATGTTCTTGTGCGCTATGAACACTACTGAATTCTTGCCAACTAAGCCTATTGATGTCGCGCCCTTCCTAACCGCTTCCTTCGCGTATTCGACCTGGAAAAGCCTGCCGTCAGGGCTGAACATTACGCCTCTGTCATATGCTTGTACATTCGGATACATTATATCACAACTCAAAAATATGGTTAGTTAATATGGCACTTATAATTATATATTTTTGCTTTAGCTGCTTTTCGTGGATTCTGAGTTATGGCGAGAGCCTGTTTATCATCCTTGGAAATGGGATTGCGTCGCGTATATGCTCAAGATTGAGGAGCCATTTTATCACGCGCTCTATGCCCATTCCGAAGCCTGCATGCGGCACTGACCCGTATCTTCTCAGATCGATCCACCACGCATAGTTTTCCCTGTTGAATTTTATGCCCTGCGACTTTTCCACTTCAGCCATACGCTCCTCAAGCTCGTCGAGCCGCCATATCCTTTCACTGCCTCCTATGATCTCACCGTGGCCATGCGGGGCCTGCATGTCTGCGCAGAGAACTGTGCGGCTGTCCTTTGGGTTTATTGGCATGTAGAAAGCCTTTATCTCCTTAGGCCAGTTGTATATGAAGATCGGCTTTTCTTCTTCGGCTGTGAGTAGGCGCTCATCGTCTATCCCGAAATCATCGCCCCATTTCTTCTTTGATCCCTTCTCATTGAGGATTTCAATGGCCTTCTCATAGGAGATACGCTTGAATGGGGGCCGCACCTTCAGCAATTCCTCAGGCTCTACGCCAAATGTCTTGAGGAGGTCTGCGTTTTTCTTTGCAAGGCTATTGGCTATGTAGCTTACAAGCCTCTCTTGGAGGTTCATATTCTTCTTGTTATCATAAAATGCCATCTCCGGCTCGAGATGCCAGTATTCGGCGAGGTGCTTGGTTGTCCTTGATTTCTCGGCCCTGTAAGAAGGGGCAAACGAATAGACCTTTTCCAGGGAAAATATCATAGCCTCGGCATAAAGCTGCGATGATTCGGTAAGGTATGCATCCTGGTCGAAATATCTGACTTTGAACATGGATGAGCCGGTTTCGCCACCAGCCTTAGTTATTAGAGGCGGCGTAATCTCGTAGAAGCCACGCTTGTCCAGGAATTCCCTCGCATATCTGAAGACATATGCGCGGACCTTCATGATGTCGCGCATCCTCAGGCTCCTAAGCCAAAGGTGGCGCTTGTCGAGAAGAAGCTCTGTGCTCTGGTATTCTGTTATTGGAAATGGCTCTGCAACGCTGATGTTCTTGAAAGACGATGCTTCAATCTCATAGCCTGTCTGCGAGCGCTCTTCCTTTTTTACCAAGCCAGTGGCTGAGACGCTCGACTCTATGCTAGCCTTTTCGGCATCAAGCCATGACTTTTCGTCAACACCTGACCTCTTTATTGCAAGCTGTATTATGCCTGTGCTGTCCCTGACTATTATGAAGATTATGCCACCGCTCTCCCTCTTTCTATAAACCCAGCCAGTTATGCTTACAGGCCTGCCAATTTCGTGCTCAGCATCTGAAATATGCATCGGTCTCATAAATAGCATTGAACTAATAATAAATAATAACCTTTTGTGTAGCGCCTTTGCATCCAGCAAAAAGCTCTGAAAGGCCTTTTGCAAAGACTATTATCCTTTTCCGTTCATTATCTAAATATGGCTGAAGAGGAGGATCTAGTAAAGAGGTACAATGCGCTTTATTTGGAAATAATATTGAAGTATAAGGATTATATAGAGGAGCAGGAGAGCCTGTATGTTGCGGAACTGCCAAACCTTGTGACCCCGAATGATGACGTTGTTGTTGGTGTGGCCAACAGAATAAAGAGTGGTTTTCCGATTTACAATTATGAGGAAAACTTCCATGATGCTGCTAAGGCTGCCTACGAACATGTAAAAAATGAGATTTATACAGTAGAGCTCCCGGTTCAGTTCTGGCTCACGCCAAGACAGACCGAAACAGTTGGCGCCGGAGACATATTTGACAAGGCGGTGCTGCTCTGCAGCTTGTTAATAGCCCTCGGTAATCCTTCATCCAAAGTGATAGTCATTATAACTGACTCAGAAAGAAAGTTTTTGAACTATGCTGAATTTGATGGCAGGGTAATAGCAATAGACTTTGACAAAGGCATAATAGAGTTCAAAAGCATCGAAGAGATGATGTCTTATTTCAGCATCAAAAAAGGCAAAGACGTAACCGCTTATGAATTCAACGACAAAATGTACAATGACTTAGCATAGCTACGATGCGCCCTCATTTTGGAAAGCTTTGGCGTAGTATCTTAAAATAGATCTTATGGTGCCTGAAGTTCTGAGTGTATAGATTCCGATCTCTGAATCGTGCATTTCCTTTATGAAAGCCAGTGCTAGTATTATTGCATGCTCTGAACCCCTTGCCGTCTTGATTATGAATGAGTTATGGCTCAGCGTCTTTACTACGTGCGGATTTGCTTGAGCGAAGGATTTAATGCCCATTATGGGTAGCAAACTTTTCCGCATTTCGGCATCTAAAGCTTTCACTTCGTAGTTAACCGAAGCTGAAGCTTCGGCAAGTATGTACCTATATTTTTTTCTTAATATCATAAATACCGCCGTTTGCGTTCAGCATCGCTTTTGAAAGGGTATCGGAGGCGCCAAGCATCTTTGCAATTTCGATTAGCTGCTGTGCAGATCTCATCTCACTTGCACTTCTTGCGAACGATGCCAAAGCGACATTTACGGAGTAGTGTAGGGCTCTTTTCAGCAGATCCGAATTCCAGACTATTTTTTGCACAGGTTGCCCAGAAAAAATAATATCACGCGCACTAAAGACGATTGTTTTGCCCTCGTCAGAAAGCTCACGCAAGATCTTGTTGTTGTAGTTTCTGCTTGCGTAAAAAGCAACAACGTTTTTTGACCTTGCTGCCTTCTTTGCCACGGCTTCTGTTTCGGGGTTGATTATGATCTTATTGCCTTGCTGCACAGAATTAGCTATTGAAACGCCTGACGAGCCCGCGTTGAATACTTTTTTAAAGCCAAGCCTACTAGCAAAATCTTCGCTGATGCTGTCATGCATTTCTATTATGTCAAAATAGTGCATCATATCAAGCCGGGCCTTCGGCTGCGCTTTCTCGCACCATCCTTTTTTCTATTGTTTCCTTTATTCTTTCAGGCGAATAGAGAAGCTTTATCAGCTTTGTATGGCCCCGCACGCCCCTACCCGATTCTGTTGTGGATATGAGGCCCTGCATGTCCAGATCCGAAATGTATTTTCTGTACCATCTTGGGCTTTTCGCCTCTTTGTTGAGCGATTCTGCTATCCCTGCATATTTTTCGTAAATTTCTCCGCTGAATAGGTAGCTTTCTTCACCATCGGCAAGCTTCTTGTATCTGCCGCCCTTAAGGGTAAGCAAAGCTATTGCGTAGAGCACGAGTGCCTGGTGCTCTGGCAGAGTGCTAACCAAGTCGTAAGCTATTTCTTCCTCTGCTGATTTTGCGGCCCTTTCGACTTCGGCTGTTGTTACCTTTTCAGAACCTTCCTCTTCGGCTATTTCACATGCCTTCGAAAGTATCCTTAGGGCGAGGCGCGCATCGCCGCTCTCGCTTGCTGCTATCGCGGCTGCAAGGTTTACCGCCGCACTGTCAACTGTGTTTGGCTTTACCGCTATCGGCAGCCTTGCCTGCATTATAGCTGCAAGCTCGTTAGAGTTGTATGGAGGGAAAACAATCTCGGTCTCGTCCAAAGTAGATACGCTTCTTGGATCCAGCTGCTCCTTGAATGATATCCTGTTCGAGATACCGATTATTGTTATTCCGCCTGACTTTATATCGCTGTTCGCCCTTGAAAGAGTGTATATTAAATCATCCAGATCCTTTATCGTGTCTATCTCGTCGAGAACCACTATCAGTATCTTGCCGTCTTCCTCTATCCAGCTTATGATTTTCTCATATATATCCACGAGACCGTAGCCGCGCTTAGCGTAAGTCGGCATGTTGTCTGCGACTATTTTGTTCAGTACCCTGTAGCGCGAGTTGTAGATTCTGCAGTTTATGTATGATATTTTTGCCTTTACCGCAGGGCTGCCATTTACCTTTGCTATTACGTTCTTTATGCATGAAGTTTTGCCTGTGCCTGTTTTGCCATATATAAAGATGTTTCTGCCTCTACTGCCTTTCAAAGCGGGCATAAGGGCTCTTATTATGCTGTCTATCTGCTTGTCTCGGAAAAGCAGCGATTCCGGCACAAAGTGGGGCGACAATGCTTCCCTGTTTATGAAAATCTTTGACTCCTTAAGAAGCTCCGCAAACGGTTCGGGCATTTGATCCCCCACAGGCGTATAATTATCTTTTAATATCAAGATTTTTAATGATATTCATAAATTCCTCACTTATTTCTTTCTCTTCGAGAACAGGTATTTTGCCTTCGTCGCTTAATTTGTTGAATCTTACGTCAAATTTTATCGACCCCAGGAACTTTGCGCCGAGCGATTTAGATATTTCTGTGGCGTTTGCTGGATTGCCCAATGACATTGTTTCTACAATTCCGAGAATTGCCACTCCGAGGCGCTTGGCCATAAGACCTGAGCGACTAGCGTTGATTGCAGCTATCTTCTGGGGCGTTGTGACAAGCACTATACCGTCAAGATCCAGAAGCTGCATTATTGAAAGCGGGGCATCGCTCGTGCCAGGCGGCAAGTCCACGATCAGGTAATCCAGCGCGCCCCAATCGGCGTTTTCAAGGAATTCTGCAACCATTTTGGCTATAAGCGGGCCGCGCCATATTATGGGTCTTTTCGCGTCATCTGTAAAGAGCGCTGTTGAAAGGACCTTTACGCCTTTGTGGAGCATTGGCTCCACGGCAGTCTGCATCGCCGAAGCTTCCATGCCTGTGAAAAAGTTCACGTTTGGACAGTCTATGTCAGCATCAAGCAGCCCGACTTTGTAGCCGAGGCCATTAAGCGCGTATGCCAGATTGACAGCTACGGTTGTCTTGCCGACTCCGCCCTTTGCACTGTATACGCCTATCTTGTGCTTTATTCCGGAGAGTTTTTTCTTAATGCGCTCCCTTTGCGCTATAACGTTAAGGAAACTTGGATGCATTGATTGGCTCCCGCTCTGCTCCATAAGAATCAATCATACATCGCAGCACTAATATATATTTTTAGCTACGGTGCTCCTTTACGATGATATACTTTGCAATCTGATAGAAATTTATGCCTGCTTTTCCAAATAAAAAATATGGAGGCTTTTGTAGGCACGTCTGGCTGGCTTTACGATTGGAACAAGGAATCAAGCTTGAAATGGTATATAGAGAATTCCGGACTCAACGCGATAGAGCTTAATGCGAGCTTCTACAGATTCCCTTTTCCAAATCAGATTTTGGGATGGCGCAAGTCAGGCTCGGAGCTAAGATGGTGCATCAAGGTCAACAGGATTGTAACACATATACACATGCTCAACAAAAAGGCCGTGACAACGTACGAGAAGTTTCTGGACCTTTTCAAGCCGCTTGACGACATTATAGAGTTCTACCTTTTTCAGATGCCTCCGCGATTTTCTGTGTCGCAAAAGGACCGGCTTATTTCTTTCTTCCAGAGCTTCGAGCAGAAAAAGGTCGCTATTGAGTTCAGAAACAGGAGCTGGTATGGCTTTGACTTTGACAGCATTGATTTCGCTGGCGCGATCGTTTCGCCAGATTCTCCAGAGACAAACCGCATAATATTTTCGAAGAACAAAACTGAATATATAAGATTCCACGGGAGGAGCGCATGGTATTCCTATAAGTATAGCAAAGGCGAGCTTAAGGAGATGGCTGAGCTTGCGGTTTCGCAAAAGCCCCGCAAAATCATGGCTTTTTTCAACAACAACCATGACATGCTTGAGAATGCGAAGGAGTTCAGGAAGGCGCTCGAAGCGCTATCGACTCAAAACTAAAGATTATTATAGTTAATCCTTCTTTATATTCAACTGCATTCGGTGATTTTGTGAATATAAATGAATTGAAAGTAGGTGCAAAAAACGTCACGCTTGAAGCTACAGTGGCGGAAAAAGAGGAACCGAGAGAGGTCGTAACGAAGTACGGAAAGAGGTTGAATGTTGCTAATTTGACGCTTAAAGACGAGACTGGAAGCATAAGTCTTTCGCTTTGGGGAGACGACATAGACCTTGTTGACGTTGGAGACAAGATAAAAATAACAAACGGCTACGTAAGTGAATTCAGAGGAACGCCGCAACTTTCCGTTGGAAAATATGGGAAGATGGAAGTCATTGAGAAATCAAGCGGCAAAGAGGAGGAGCTTGGCGAAACTGAAAATGAAGACAGAGACGAATTTTCTGAGGAAGATCAGGATCAGTAAGCATCCGATTTGCTGCGCTATTGCTATGATATTTCTATAGTGTCGTTTAGCTTCGGGGCGTGCGCTTCGAAGCCTTCTATTTCCAAGGTTGATGCGAAGTCGCTGGTGCTCTTGGCGTCTCCATGCACGCATATTACCACCTCAGGATCGACCTGCTTGACGAAATTGTATAGGTCGCTCTTGCCAGCGTGCGCAGAGAAATCGTAGAAAGCAACTGGAATTTTCACCTTGAATTTTTTGCCGTCTATGATTATGGGCTTGTTTTCAAGTACTTTCCTGCCGTTTGTGCCTTCTATCTGGTATCCAGTCAGGAAAATTTTGGAGTTCTGGTTAAGCATCTTTATATAATCAAGCACAGGACCTCCGTTCAGCATTCCTGCTGTGGTAATTATTATGTGCGGCTCCTTTGTAATGTGTATTCTGTCACTGCGCCCTCCAACCCAGATTGCGCTTCTCGCGGCGCTCTCTAGGTTCTTTGCGTCCTTGAACAGGTTTGCATATTTTAGGCTTGTCTCGGTTGCTTCTTTAGCCATTCCGTCGATGCAAACATATTCTGAGAGTTTTTCCTTGTAGAGTATTGCAAGCAGCTCCTGGGCTCTGCCCACAGCGAAGCTAGGGAGCAGCGCCGTGCCGCCGTTGTCTAGGACTTCCCTGATTGAGTCCACAAACGAAGCTATGAGTTTTTTTCTATCAGGATGCTCCCTTGTGGCGTATGTTGACTCGGTTATGAGCACGTCGGCCTTGACCGCTGAGGCACCGTACTGGAGACTCTGCTCTGCAAGCTTGAAGTCGCCAGTATAGAGCACTCTTCTGCCATTATTATATCTCTCGATTAGGGTAAGGGCGCTGCCTAGGATGTGACCCGCATCGTAAAATGTTATGCTGTAATCCGCAAGCTCTTCTGGCACGCCGTACTCCTTGCTTATGTAATTCTTGTTAAACGCGTTGAGCTGCTTGTTGAAAAAGTGCTGCTTGGCGTGCCTTCGGCTCGCGAGTTTCATTGAGTCTTTTATCAAGATGTTGCTCAGCTCAAGTGTAGGCTTTGTGCCTATCGTAATCGGCGGCATTGCAAAATAGAGTGCTGGCGCCGAGCCGCTATGATCGAGATGCGCATGACTCAGTGCAAAAACATCCACAGATTTTGGGGTTATCGGATATTCTACTGTACCGTCTATTTTTATGCCATAGTCAAGCAGGATACTTATTTCATCTTTTAGCATTATTGCTGATCTTCCTACTTCGCTAGCTCCGCCAAGCAGATGCACCTTCAATCAATCACTCGGGTTCTCAGGCTTAAAAATTCAAACTGATTCATCTTCGAAAAATAAGTCTATAAATGTTCTATTTGCGCGTTGCCAGGTGCGGCTCTGGATCTCATACTTAGGATGTGCTTGCTTTCTTAGGTTTGTTTTTGATTCTGGCATATGATACGACAAGCATTTTATCTGATTCCTGTATTGTTTGTTTTATGGAATTCGTCAACCACTGTGTCGGCCGCGCGGTAAAGCATGTTGAGCCCGACTACCGCTAACACGACTATTATAGTAACTGAAGATAGTATGAACGCGCTGAAATTGAACTCTTGATAATTTGAGAAGTATACGGGCATAAGCAATATGAAGCCTATAAGGAACACGAGAAATATTGTCGAAGCCGCAACAGCTATCTCTATGTACCTGTGTTCGAACATTGCTGACAATGATACATACAGTGCCATGAGTATGCCGCCAGTTGTGAACAATAGGATGAGCGAAGACATAGAACTAAATAGTATCATAGGTATGAGGAAAAGTATTGTGAATAGTACCATGGTTATCAAAAGTTTGCCGAGGTATTTCGCGTGACTGCGATGCTCAAGTTCATTCATAATCGATGTTGTGCGCACATGCGCGTTCACTATGCTCCCTATTATGACTATCAAGGCCGAAACAAACATGATCACGTATAAATACAATATCTGCAGACTGCTTGCCCCATAAAACTGTTGGAAAACAAAAGCCATAATCAGAGAAATGCTGTAAATTATTGAGAATAGAACAAACGAAAAGCCGATTGCCCGATTATTCTGGAATACTATAAACCTCTTTATGTGTTCCCTCGAATAGTGCATTCTATCAGACCCATATAGTGCTTCCAAATTTAAAAAGGTTATTGTAGTTAGCCAAAAATAGGCGCGGCATAGTCTGCAGCTCATTTTTCGTTAGAGTATGAGATTTATATTAGCAGCAAGAATATTATGTTGCCGAGAAGAAGTGAAATTATTGTACCTATAAACGTGAAAAGGGCCAATGGCACTGCATGCTTGTATACTGGTATCTTAACCTTCATATCTTGTATTTTTTGAATTAAATCTGTGGTTGCAAGTCTCCCAAAGAGACTTGTCTTTTTCTTAAAAGAAGCGATCTCCTTTTTGCTCATGAAATTTACAGCTATCATATCGCCGGGTTCTATCTGCTTGGGATATATGAATTCTATCATACCTAGATTTATCCGCTTCTCGAACAGGCTTATTGCTACTGACGATGCTGCGAGAATGGTTATTATCGATAGGGCAGCGATTTTTATGCCAAAAATATATGTGATGTAAACAGCAAGCATAAGGTATGCAAAGAAAAGCAGAAGCGTCCTCAAAATTTCTGCCGCGCCTATCCGAATCCGCGCAACTTTTACACTAGGGGACCTAAACATATAGTATATTGGCACTGCAACTAGCGCAACGATGCCAGTTGAAAGGAATACTGAGAATATGAATGGGAAGCCTAACTGGTCAACAGAGATGAGCAACGGCGCCGGCTGTATCGGCAGAAGTAGGGATATCGTTGCGAATTCAAGGCTGTCGCCAAGGCCAAGCTGCCCTATTTTGTAAAGCACGTAGCCTATGCCGCCTATGCCAAGCGCCAGCAGTATGCTGATAAACGCAGTGCTTAGCCCATATGTAAGCGTTGCAGCTATGCCTATCGCAAGCCCGGAGTATACGAAAGTGTCAGGAACATTGCGCTTGTTGTAAACGTCGAAAATTGCATAGATTAGAGTTATTATGATTAATATTGTTATTCTGATCGTGTCTAAAATCATTCTACCAGTCAGCGCTTTTAGAAGGGCATATACGTTATTGTACATAAACTTTAAATAATTTATTTTAGAGAATCATTAGCAGGTGCAGATTGTGCAGACGTTGCTACTGTTTGCAAAAACAGAAATTGCAGATAGAGGTAGCGTATGCAATAATTCCTACTTTTACAATATATGTGGCCTCTGGGCTGCATGACCGCAAACCCTGTTTAATCTGTTTTTAGGTGTTTCGTGTGGCCCAAATGAAAAAAATATATAGAGCAGATTATGCGAAAAGAATCAGCGAACGCGAAAGGCTAATAATCGCTGAAATAGGACGTGACAGAATCGACACAGCATCGAGCTTCGTTGATTACATGAATGACTTTTATGGTATTCCGAAAAGCTCTGTATGGTATCTGCTCAATTCGATGAAAAGGCGCGGGTTGGTGGATTTTGCATCAAAGGATGAGCTTGGTAAAGGCTTGTATTTGACAGAGAGTGGTCTGACATATCTAAGAGAAGCCACAGTGGCATACAAAGCAAGAATAATGCTTGCGATGCCTATTGCGAATGTGCGCGGTTAACTGCAGCTCGCTCGGCATTCAGCAGAGCGAGTTTTTTCTTCGGCCCTCCGGCAGAATAGTTTCCTATTTTGCCGTTGCTAAGTATCACTCTGTGGCATGGTATAACTACTGGAAGCGGGTTTTTGCTCAGGGCCGTACCTACAGCCCTATACGCATTTGGGTAACCTATTCTTACAGCTATTTCCTTGTACGACGCAGTTCTGCCTTTGGGTATTTTTAGCGTCTC
>JAVZVY010000017.1:0-17092 GCA_038878295.1 Candidatus Micrarchaeaceae archaeon
AGTGAAAGCGCACGACGTTGACGCTCAAAGTGCAAACTGGAAGGAGCAATCGGCAGGAAGGAGTACGAGGTGGATGTAGGAAACTTTGAAGACACCGTAAAGATCATTTCCAGAATATTGCCGCGCAGCGCAATAGACTATTTCGAAAACACCCACAAGCGTATGAACTTGGCGGCCTGAAATTCGCTATAGACAAGTTTCCGCGCATGCCTTACCTTCTTGAGATAAAGGGACGCACAATGAGGTATACTTAGAGGATAATCGGAAAGCTAAACATAAAGGGAAAGATCGATAGCAGGAAATCGGTGCGTACAGGCGAATACTACAGAATTCATGGCATAGACATTCGCTGGTTCAAAAAAGCGCCGCAAAAAAGTTGCCGAACTTCTCAGGTGCCGAAGCAAGGAGCGGCAAATCACGCTCTCTGATACGCATATCTCAGCATTATGTCGCTCATCACGTCAAGCACGTCTATGCATCGGTCTGTGACCTCCTCCAAAGATTCATACACATCTTTGAGCTCTACCATGCTTTTTGCATCCTTCGACTCCGCAAGTTCTCTAAGCGAGCTTCTGAGTATCTCATCGGCTTCGTTCTCGTACTTTGCGGCTACTATGCGCACGCCGCCTATGGCCTTGATTGTCGATTCAGGATCCGTCGAAAGCTTGAGAAGCAGCGTGAATCCCTCAGCAACTTTGCCGACGCATTTTTCTATCCCTGAAGCGAACCTTGTCACATTTTTGTCTGGCAGCTTTATACCATATATGGAAATCCTGGAAGCCGCCTTTTCTATAGCGTCTATTATATCATCCAGCCTGTTCGCGAGGTGCGAAACATCTACATACGTTATCGATTGCAGCTTGGTCCCATAAAGGCTGTCAAAAATCTTGTGCACCTCTATATCAGCATTGTGCTCGTGAGACTTGATCTCCTTGAAAAATGCTGCAGAATCTCTGCCGTTGGACTTCACCATTCTGCTTAGGATCCTTCCTGCGGAAATTTCGTGTTCAAGATGCGCCCTGAATTCGCCCTGCAGAGTAAGCGTTATGAGCATCAGCTCCTCTTCGCCAGAGGTCTCTGCCAGCGACTTTCTCTTAGTCTCAGGCAGGAAGACAAGCGTCATGAAAAAGCCAACAATAGCTATGCCGCCAAGCATGCCTATTAGCGCGAATTTGCCTATGGCATTTATGAGCAATGGGAATGCCAGTGCCGAGATTGCTGCGCCGAGCTTGCCGCTTGTTGATGCTATGCCGTGGCCTGTGGCTCTTATGCTTGTCGGATAAAGCTCAGATGGATACACATATGTTGTGGTGTTCGGCCCGTAGTTTGTAAAGAAGAATGTCAGGCCGTAAATGCCGAAGAATGCCACAGCAGAAATTTTGAGTATCGCTTCGCCAAATAGGGCTAGTATTATGAAAGCAGCGCCCATAAACAGGAATCCTATCTCTTGAATTCTTTTCCTGCCTTCTATGTCTATAAGCGAAACGGCGACCCAGTAGCCAGGCACAGCCATCAGCAGCAACACTATGGCTGATACCTTCGTAGCTGCGAAAGTGCCAGAAAATCCAAAGAGAGATGCCAGGTACGGCGTAAATATGCCCGTGCCGTAATATGATATGTCCATGAGGAACCAGCACAATGCCGTGCTCACGACGATGCCCATGTGCTTCCTTGCAAATTCCCTCATGCTCACGTTCGGTATGTAGCCGCCAAACGCGTTTGAAGCGCCAGCCAAGCTTTTGACAGTGCTTTTGGCTTCTCCAATCCTGCCCCTAAATATATCGTAGAGCGGAGTCTCATTAAACTTCAGCCTGAAGTAAAGTATTGCAATAGACGGTATTGCGCCGACCGCAAACAGCAACCTCCACGCAAGCGTTTCCGGAACCGAAGCGTAAAGGAGCGAAAACGCCACGAGTATGCCTGCGGCTATGCCGAAGCCTTGCATCGCAAATGTCGAAGCCACAAGCTTGCCCCTGTCATTCCTGTTGGCGTATTCAGCAACTATAGTCGAACTGAGCGGGTAGTCACCTCCTATGCCTATGCCGAGGAAGAACCTCCAAAGAACAAGCTGCAGGAAACTTGAGGAAGTAGCCGAGCCAAGGGCTCCTACTATCAGTATTGTTATCGTTATCCAATATGTCTTTTTCCTTCCGAATTTGTCTGCGACCCTTCCAAAAATCATCGGTCCCAGAACCGCGCCGAAGAGGGCCGCGCTTGCGGCAATGCCTAACTGCGTCGCATTCAAATTAAAAATGCCCTTGAGCATCAGCAAAGCTACGCCTATCACGAACAGGTCATATGCATCAGTGAAGAAGCTCATTCCAGATATTAGCATTATTTTTATATGGGATCTGCTGAGCTTCGCTCCTTCAAGTTGGCTTCTAAGAGTTTCCTCCACACGCCCCACGCTAGTAAATCAAATATAAGATTTATAAACCTTCAGCGGATACTGCCCCAAAAGCAATGCTACGTACATGATTCGCGCTTTGGCAACGGTAAATTATTTATTACTCACTTGGCAAATATATTCGGTATAATGTTGATAGAGCGCACAGACGAGATATACAGGAACATGCGCAACCCAAGATTCCTTAGGGCATACTACAAAACAAAGACAGCGTCTATGATTATGGGCAACAAGGTAGAGGGATCTTCGCCGCCTGACATATTCGTGGGCAGATATGGCTATCCGAATGTCTTCATAGGCCCGCTGATACCGCCTATGTTCGGCAACACTGAAATACTCAGCACGCCTGAGCAGTGGCTTGGCAAGGACATGCTCGACATAATAGAAATGCGCTCTGCTCTTGTTCGCGGCATGTACAAGACTAAAGTCACAAATGTGGGCTCTGGCCGCACAGAAGAGATGATTACAGAACTGGCAATCGCTTCGAAAAATGTCGATACCGAGGCCGAATTTTCGCATGTGCCTGAGTTTAATCCCGCATTCGACGACGTTTCGCAGCCATTCGGGCCCAGCGCAATGATGAAAGAGATGCAGATCGGCAACATAAAGGCCGACAGGCTCATAGAGCGCGCATATTATGACACTGACATGCCAGCCAAAGAGGCAATAATTGAGCTTTACAGAAAGGGGGCTGCAGTATCTAGAATACAAAAGGCTCTTTCCGGAGGCGCCCTCGGCCTCTCGAAGAACAGAAAGTTTGTGCCAACAAGGTGGAGCATAACAGCTATTGATGACACTATCTCGAAGGACGCGCTTTCAGAGGTGAAAAGCTATGAGCCCATCGATTACATTGCGACGTACGAGAATGAAGCTCTCGACAACAGGTGGCTCATAATAATGCTGCCGGGCGCATGGAGCTATGAGCTGATAGAAGCTTGGTATCCAAGGACTGTCTGGAATGTTGGCGGCGAACGCATTGCCATATATTCGTCGCACGAATTCTTCAATGGCAGGAAAACGTATGCAGAAATAGGCGGCTGCTACTATGCCGCGCGCCTTGCAACGTCGGAGCTGCTTAAGCGAATAAAGCGCCAAGCCACTGTAGTCATACTAAGGGAAACGCACGAGGGCTATATAATGCCTGTCGGAGTGTGGAATGTGCGCGAGCACGTGCGCGAGGCTCTTAAAAAGAAGCCATTGATGTTTGACAGCATCAGGTCGCTTTTCGATCACGTTAAAAAACGCATGGCCATACCAGTAGACGTGTGGGTGCAGAATAGCGCTGTGCTGCAATACGTGCTCAGGCAGAGAAGGCTCACAGACTATTGATACGCCACGATAGAATCAGCGCCGCCAATTATATCATACGTACGCACGTCCTTTTTCTTCTCGCCCTTTAATACTAGCCTGTACCTTTTGCCCTTTATTGTGTTGCTGAACCTTATCCTGCCTTCTGAATCAGTTTTTGAGTGCGCTACTTTCTCCCAAACGTAAAAAAGCTCAGCGTCAAGCCCGACAACTGGCGCATTCGCTGAATCAATCACGCGTATTACCGATTCGCAGAGCTGCGTTTCATCAGGCGCATCCGCATGCGGTGCATCTGCGAGCGTTGTTCCATTATAGGCTACATCAAGAGTCCTAACAAATACTGATTCAAATGGCTCTTTAACGGAACCGTGCGCATTGAGGTAGCCAAGGGCACAGACTCTCTGCTCCAAACCCTTTATCCTCTCAAGCACGCTTTCGCTCTCAGGAAAAGAGAGATCAGCAAGGGCCAGCTTTGCTGTATCTGGGCTCTGCCTGAAATAGAGTTTTGTCTGGCACATTCTCCTTATTTTCGGGTCTATCTCAGTGACGCTGTGCGAAAGCAGGAAAAGCCCGACTCCCTTCTTCCTGAAGTCCTGTATACGCTGGACAAGGTCTGCCGTCGCTGGCGAATCTGCGCCGAATACGAGCTGCGCCTCCTCAGCTGCTATCGCCATGTTTAGCCTGCCCTCGCTGTCTATGCCGAAAGCGTCAGCAAAGCTGTACGCCTGGTTGAGTATTAGGGAGTAGAAGAAAGGCTTCATGCTGTTGCTTACGTTCGAAAGGTCAAAGAGCACGCCTCTTTCAAAAAGGTCGTGGAAAGAAGCGCCATGAGAAACCGCTAGCTCAGGCCTGAAGAGCATGAGCCTGAGGTTCTCGAGGGCAGCCCTCACATTTTCGCCATGCTTCGTGTATTTTATGCCGGTGTTCGTGCGCTTCGCGTGCTGCTCTATTACGGCCTCTTCTATCGCGTCGTATACGTCGATCGGATCTGGGTTTCTCAGTTTAGAATAAACGTTTCTGAAGGCTGCCAGAAGAACTTTCTCTAGAGAGTTTTTGTATGGGCCCGCATTTGATGCGGAAGCTATCAGCATTGCGAGGTTTTCGTAGAACCTTTCTATGTTTATGTTTGCTTCGCACGAGAAGAAATTGAGTTTTGCGCTGCTTTCGTAGAGCTTTATGGCTGCGATACCGTTAGCTTGCGCAAACCGTGTCCATTCACTTGTAGGAGCTATTATCACGAGCATCGGGTTTACAGCATTTCTTATCTGCTCAAGCATGCCCATGGCAGCGTAAGTCTTCCCTGTCCCAGGCAGCCCGGTTATTATTGTGCCGAGGTTGAATACCTCAGGGTTAACTGCGACGCGCCTTCCAGTGCCGCTTACAGATTTCTCAAGATACTCGCCTATGACTATCTCGCCGTTTTCAGAAAGATGGGCGCTCGTGCCTATATTCTCCACGCTCCTTATCGAACGCGGAAAGCAAATGATTGACGAGGCTCTTTTGTAGCTGAACGGTATCGCGTCCGCCCTTGCTATCTTTGCATAAAGTTCTTCAAAGCCGCTTGCTGCAATCTTGTACTCATCTATAATGTACATTTTCGATTTTATGTAATCTACAAGCCGCGTATCGCCTTCCGCAGAATCTGCTATCAGGGTCACCTTGTACGCGTTGCCTCCGGAAATCATCGCTTCGTTTATCATACCGAGAATGGACTCAAGGAGCATCACTTCATCTGATTCATAATACAGGTCTCTTTGAGTTGAGCTAGCAATGCCAAACTTCGTTTTTTGTCCGCTGTTTTGCGTCAGCCGTTTCTCGTGTCTGCTGAGTTCGCTCTCTATCTTGTTTTTCAATGCGCCAATATATTTTGCGTCAGTGTGCACAAAAGCCACTGCGAGGCCGCAGTTGTGGCCGCCGAGTATGCTGAACAGCGACTCCAGAATCTGCGCCGGTTTCTGCGCTGCATACTGCTTTCCCGATTGGGCATAATGCGGTTCGCGTTGCTGCTCAGCGTATGCAACAATCGCAGTAAGGCTCCTCGTTCCAATCCTGGGATTCGCCGGGGCAAAATCCATTCCGGCTTCAACGTTCTTCAGGCGCTCAAGGGCTGATGCATCATCGCATATCAGGTACGTTGAAAGGGTTGAAAGGTCGTGGTAAAGCATGAAGTCCGCGCCAAGCATCGCCTCGACGAAAGCCACGTAATCAAAGTTGCTCGGTACCGAAATAATCTTAAATTCGCTAAGCATGCGCGCACCTATGATATTACGAATGCGCAGTAAAGCGCGAATACCGCGATGCCAACAAGCGAGATTAAGGCAAGTTGCGTGTAGTTTGGCGCGCTCTCAAAATTTACGAGCCTCGCCCTTGCGGCATACTCAGATGCAGCTACCGAAGCCACCAGTGCTGCTGATCCATACAAAACCATCTTGAATGCGTACATAACGATGGCCACTGGCGCTGCTATCGAGAAGCCAGCAATCGCATATACTAAATAGTGTTTCAACGCGCACCCGCGCTTGTACAGCCTTTTTAGTTTTTCCATCAAACCACCATGTGCGCTAAAAGTGATATTGCGAACAGCACCACCATGCCGATGGCGTAGTCGCCGCTGAGTCTTGCCTTCCTCCCATTCTTCGGGAAGAACGCACGCTCGGCAACAATTGCAGAGAGCGCGGCGCTTGCCGCGAGTCCGCTTATCTCAGAGACAATATATGTGAATGCTGCCAATATCAATCAAATACGCCCCTCCATGCAGATAACCTGCCATCAATCGCATACGCGAGCAGCAGCCCAGACAATCTTGCATAAGACTCAATAACTCCGACAAGCCTCAGTCCGTCGTCTAGGTCGAAAATCTCAATCTTCTCAGCTTTGCGAATCTTCAGATACTTGGCAAGCTTGCGAAGCTCCTGCGCGTCTATTAACCCGTAACTGGCAAATGCCAGCTCGGCAACGGCTTTGTCGCTAGGATTTCCTCTCAGCAGACCGTCTGAAAGCAGCCTGTCGTATGCGTTCCTTATGAATGCGCCCCGCCTGATCTCGCCTCTTCCGATGTAGCCATGCCACATGACGATGCCATCACCAGAGCCTACAGCATGATACGCAGCCTCTATCGGATTACCGCTTCCAAGCTCACTTGCATGTACGGGCATAGACTTAACTCCATAAGTCACGATTTTGCCGCTCTCGCTAGAAGCATAGGGCCTTGTCTTGCTCTCGCATGTTATTCTCAGTCTGCCCCTCCTGTAGTTTATAGACATTGCTGTTGCTAGGAAAACTACGCCAAATGCGATAGGCGCGAATTGCTCCAAGTAGACAATTGCTATGCCGTTCATGTTTTGACCAGCTCGAACAGGTTTCCATTTGCGCGCGTCACCCTGTAGCCGAGCGCAGCGATGCGATCTAGCGCCTTCCTGAGCCTTTCGATTGGTATGGCGTATTTTTCAGATATTCTTTCAAGACTGTTTGTGAAAGCCGATTCCGCTACGATTACCCTCGCAATGAGCAATTCGGTCTCATTTGCCAGGGCCGAATAGTCGCTTTTCAGTTCTGAATTTTCGTTGCGCAGGGCGATTATGCGCTTTGACAGCACTATGTTCGCGTCGCCGTCGCGTTCCGCATTGCCGGTGCTGCAGACGCGCATCTCTTCGCCTATCTGGTTGCCCGCAAGCGCTGCTACCAAATACGGGAAAAGCGACGAAACATCGAAAGAATAGAATCCCTTCGTGAAAGCCATCATGCTTAATAGCCTAAGCAAAGCCTCGCGCATCAGGTATACAGGCGAATGTTTAGAATATATCTCGAGCGCCACGTAACCGCGCGCAAACTCGAAGCGGTAAAAGCTATCGGAGCCTCGCCCTGCGCCGAGTTCATACTTCAGCGTACCGCCCCTTGACAGCTGCTCGAGCCCAGGATAATAAGCGAGCGATTCAGCCAAAGAGCCAATCGGGCCTTTTAGCGTCGCTGCTATTATTATTCTTGAATTCAGATAGGTTTCAGAAACATTTTTGTTGGTAAGCGTCATGAAGCCACCGCCTCATCCGCTGTTGGCAATTTCGTCTATTGCTTCGGCGAACGAATCCGCGATTTCGAGCTCGCCGATGCCAATTTTTCTTAGGCCCCTGAGCAGAGCCAGCCTGTCTGCGCCAGCAGCTATGGCCCTCAGAATGAGGTCCTTGAGCTCCATACCTGAATTTTCGTCAGCAGCAGAAACTATCGCCGCTGCATCCCCTGCGCCCAAGCCAGCTTTCAGCAGCATTTCTGAAAGCCTCTTCCTTTCCACATCAATTTTCATCGCATCACCCCTTCTTATGTTGAGCATTTCCTGTATCTCGAAGCCATGCACTCGCTCTATGATTGAAGTCGTTATCCTTCTGTCTTTGCGGACCTGTATTGCGGCGCAGCTGCCAAGGCCAAGATTTTGTATGGCAAGCTCGTCCGCAGGCCCCAAGCCGTAATTCTTCGCGAGCTTCTCAAGGCTCTGCCTGTTTTGCAGTCTGAATACGAAAATTGTGGCGAAGTTGGCCAGCATCGAAAGCTCGATGTCCTCTATCGCCTGCGAGGCCATCACAAGGCCGCATCCGTACTTCCTGCCCTCGCGCAGCAGGGTCGTTAGCGACTTGCTCTTAGGCAGAAGTTTCCAAGCCTCGTCAAGGAAGATAAAAAGCCTGGTCTGCGCGTTTATCTTCAGCCTCCTGACCTGCTCCACAATGCTCTTGAGCGCAGCATCAGCCATTTTAAGCTTCTCGGCTTCTGATTTTATCTCTTTAAAGCAGAAGTAGTGCGGCTTCTCAGTCACATCGCTGAGCTGATTGTCATCGTCAGCCGGCCCGTGTTTCCTCGCGGCTATGAAATCGGCGAACTTTTCATATTCGCCTGTAAAATCTATTATCACGACGTTAGTGTGTGCAATCACCGCAAGCTTCAACGCAAGGCTTTTCATCATGTAGCTCTTCCCAGACCCTGTAACCCCAAAGATGAAGACGTGTGGATTCAGCAGGCTATCGAAATCGACAAAATACGGCAGCGAGTGCGCCGCTGTATTGCCTATGTAGACGCCTTTCTCAGAAGCTGCCGCAGCAAGCTCCGGATCTATCTCCTCTTGCCTGTAAATATAGATCAGTTTTGAGACGTCGCCAGCGGTTGTGTATCTGCCGATGCGCATGTCTACACCTCATTTAGAAGCTCTTCGCCTTCAAGGATTCTTGCGCTTGTGCCTATAGCTGATGAAAACAGCTCCGCTATGTGCTTGAGTTGCGTGTAGGAATTTGTCGCGGCTTCTGATTCATACCGCGATTTGGCAAAGCTCCTTATTACCATCCTTGAGGTGATCGGCTTGCTCAATGCGATGGAATTCAGCGTTGAGTTTATCAGGCTGAGCTCTCGGCGCAGGGCGCTTATCTTTTCATAATCGCTAGGATCTG
Source organism: Candidatus Micrarchaeaceae archaeon (assembly GCA_038878295.1). Taxonomy (GTDB): domain Archaea; phylum Micrarchaeota; class Micrarchaeia; order Micrarchaeales; family CABMGC01; genus JAVZDR01. Next base: position 9,142 of record JAVZVY010000017.1, read on the forward strand.
CGTTTGCCAGCTCTATTTCCCTCATGCGCCTTTTTGTTTCAAGATCTTCCGAAAACCGCTTTCTGCTCAGCTCTGCTATCCCTATGCTGAACTCAAATGGAACCTTTATGCCTTCTATTATCTCGGCTATGCTTTTCCCCTGCCAGGTTTTCTGCGGCGGTTCCAGCAGTGCCGCAGACACGCTTTCAAATTCGTCGCCATTGCGAAGTATCGCAGAATGCATGCTGCCGTGGAGCTCATAACCATTTGACACAACAAGGAGTCCTGTCTTCTTTATCATTGCTGCGTTTATTACGCGCCACGAATGGTCGTAGGCTACTGCTGCGAGCAGCAGCGCGGATGTAGCGAGCAGCAAGATGGTCTCGCCTGATATAAGCGCGGCTATGAAAGTGCATGCTGCAATCGCATATACTGCGTAAGTGCGGAATCTTTGCGTTTGCGAATCTGCGCCATCCATATGACCGCCGTATCATATCAGCTTGAAATTCTTGAATATGGCCTCCGAGCCTGAAATCCTCGATAGCTCCTTTATAGAAATTATTGTTAGGGCTATGCTGAAAGTTGGGAGTATGAACGCCTGCACTATTATGCCTGATGCGAAGTAGAACAGCGGTTTAAGCAGCGAGTTCACAGCTGATGCTATCGCATTGACGCCGTTTAAGACGACGCTGAAAAGCCCGGCGCTTTGCGAGGAATTATATGCGCCGCTGCCGTTTATCTCAGAGCGCAGGCTGCTAGACTGCATAGCCACCTGGTTGAGGCTTGTGGAATTGAAATTGCTGTAATAGGAATTCATCATGTATGCGTTGAGCAAATACGAAAGCGGAAGCACTACGTATACGCCTATCGCAACCGCTATGAGGAAGCCGCCAAGCCTCCTCGTCGGATAGAGTATCCTTAGTATTATGCCGAGCGGAAGGATTATTGGCAAAGCCGTAAGCGCTACAACTTGGAGCAGAGCGGCTTGTACAAAAACGCTCACGAGCGCTGCCGAAAGAAGAGTTATCAACTGCTGCAACTCGTTAAGTATTGGGGAAAGCGCATAGTTAAATGCTACACTCACGGCAACAGCTCCTATTTTAAGCCCAGCAATCAGGCCGAGCGAGAATGTTATCGCAAGAAGGGTGAGCATTATGCCTATGATCAGCATGAATAGCGAGCTGTATGGATGGCCTGCAAAGACATACTGGCGCGTGCCAACGAGATACGCGTACGAAAAGCACAGCGCAGCATTCTGGGACATGTATCCGGGGCAGGAGAAAGATGTGGAATTGGAGAGCGCTGCAGAATATATGAATCTCGAAACCACGCCCCCATTCGAGAACAGGAGCAGCAGGCCTCCGACAAGCGCGCCGCTTACAAAAGCCTGATAAAGTTCGTTCTCGCCGAAATCCTTCAGCTTTTTGTCGTTTAGCGCAAAGCCCAAGCCGAGTATGATGCCGCCTATCGCGATCATTATGCCTATGAGCGCAACTGCTACCCCATAGCCGTAAATGCCAAACGGCAGCTGCAGCATTCAGTCATCTTGTTGTGTTTATGGTTATGTTGGAAAGCAGATGCGTAGATGCAACGGCAAGGCTGCTTGACGCTACTGAAAGGACAGCCACAACCACAGCGCCTATGATTATGTTTATAGATGCCGTGTGGAAGTTTGCCCTTTTGTCAGGCGGAAGCAGCTGGCCTATTGCGTAGAATATGCCAGCAACGACAAAGAGCACAGCACTCAGCACTGGGCCGATGTGCATCAGCAGCTGCTGTATATAGTTCAGCGTCGTCATGAGCCCCTCTGCATTTGCAGTGCGCAAAGCCGCAACGGCAATCAGAATTAGCAGTTTTGGATAAATCCTTTGCAAAATCCTGAGCAATCCTTTGCTTTCTCTATGCATGCGCTCACCTTATACTTCAAGAAATAATTTATACTTGAATAAATATTTAAATATTTGCATAAAAGATTGTATAAGCATTTTCAGCGCAATAAGCAAAAAGAAAAGTCTATATAAATGTTTGGGCAATGCTATATAGGGTGCTTTTTATGAAATTAAGACCTGCTAGAACGACTAGGAAGCTGAACAGCCAGGCCTGGGCCAGATACTCAAAGCGCAAGCCTAAGAAGAACTACATAAAGGCCTTGCCGAGGAACAGCCTCCACATCTTCCAGATGGGCGTCATGAAGCCTGACTACAACCTGAAGATGCAGCTCAATGCGGACAGCGACGTGCAGCTCAGATCCAACGCCATAGAAGCCGCAAGGCAGGCTGCAAACAAATATTTGGAAAAGGTGCTTGTGGGCAATTACTTTTTCAGGGTGAACGTATATCCGCACAACGTTCTCAGGGAGAAGAGAATGGCTTCCGGCGCTGGCGCAGACAGAATATCGCAGGGCATGACGCTTGCTTTCGGCGCCCCGACAGCGGTTGCCGCGCGCGTCAAAAAAGGTCAGACAATATTCGAGCTCATGCTCAACGACAGCAAGAAAGAGATCGGTCTAGAAGCCCTCAGAAGATCTTCGAAGAAGCTTTCTGGGACTTACACAATACAGAAGATCCAGATCAAAGGCGCTTAGTGGTTTGTTGCGAATTCTGCTGCAGTTTCCAGAGGGATTGAAGCAAGAAGCGGCTAAATACGCATCCAAGCTGGAAAGCGAGGGCAACGAAGTGTTTATATCAGCATCGCCTACATTTGGCGCGTGTGACCTTGCAATAGACGAGGCAAAGAGAATAGGCGCAGACAAGCTTGTGCATTTCGGCCACGCGGAATTCATGCATGTCAATTTCAACGTTGAATATGTAGAATACAAAATAGACGCGCCATTAGATATACTTAATGCCTCTCTTGCATATCTCGCGGGCTTCAACAAGATAGGGCTTGTCACAACAATACAGCACGTCCACCAGCTGGATGCCATAAAGGATTTTTACGAGAGGAATTCAAAGTCAGTTCTTATAGGCAAGCCTTACGGCTTTGCCAAGAAACCAGGCCAGATACTCGGCTGCGACGTAGGCAGCGCTGCAACCATCGACAAGGAGGTTGACGCCTTTGTGTACTTCGGCGGCGGCATCTTCCATCCTCTTGGCGCGGCTCTCGCGACAACAAAACCATTCTTCTCAATAGACCCTTTTTCAAACAAAATTGAAAGGATAGACGAACTGCGCGAAAAGTATGCGAGAAAAAGCAAGGGAAAAATACTTGCAGCTCAGGGCGCAAAAACCTTTGGCATACTTGTCAGTACAAAAAATGGCCAGTACAACATGAACCTGGCTGTGCTAATCAAAAAGAAGATTGAGGAAAAGGGTCTCAGTGCATTCATACTCGTAAGCAATACCTTTGACTTCGACTCGCTGAACAATATGCTCGAGTTTGACGCATTTGTCAACACGGCGTGCCCAAGGATAGCAACAGATGACACCGAAAGGCTAAGGAAGCCTCTCCTCAGCGCAAACGAACTGATGGAACTGCTTTCAGGAAAGAGATGACAGCTTTGAACCTGCTATCTGTCCGAAGGAGGATTCCTAAGAAGGTGAGAGAGATACAACTCATGCAGATTTTCCATGCGCTGAGTGTTAGCGTTTATTATTTTTTCAAGCAGCTCGCTTGCAATCTCAGAGTTGTGCTCATCATCTATGGGCCGTACATTATCTATGGGCCATATATAAGAAGTGCGCATAGGGTCAGCGACACCTGTGAAGACTCCGTAAGGTGGCACTACGTCGATTTTAACATTAAGCTTGCCTACAAGTGAATCAAGGCTAACACCGTAAAGTTTGTCTATTTTTGTTCCCTCGTCGATATACCAGTGCAATAAATTCAAAGCATACTTTTCGTTCTTTATCTCTTGCAGTATACGGCTCAACTTCTCCCTAATCTCTATCTCTTTCTCAATTCTCTCGCTCGGCGTAAGTTTATTTTTGCTGCCCCTTAAAAACTCTATAAACTTTCCTACTCTGGTGCTTTCACCTTGCTCATTGGAGTGCTTGATAAGTTTCCACAGCTCCCTCTCTGCAGCATCCAAGTCTTTGCTAATAGCATCAAACGGTCTCGATCCGACAGTTTGGATTTCTGCCATGATTTCTATTTTCCTTGCCTGTTTATAAATCTTTCCTAGATTTTATTGCAATCGACATCAGGCTAACTTTTGCCTATATTGCATTGCAAGCGTTTTGCAGAAATCTTTTTATTTTGGCAATGGCACAATAATGCCTATGGAAGATATAAAGGTAAGAATCGCTGGCGATAATGGCGACGGCATAGAGTCTGCCGGCACGCTGTTGGCGCGCATCTTCATGGAACAGGGCTTGTACATATTCGGCTACAGGAGCTTTCAATCAGTTGTCAGAGGCGGCAGCGTATGGTATCAGGTGCGCGCAAGCAAATCAAAATTATACTCAGTAAGCGATGCGGCAGACATACTCGTTGCGCTTAACATCGGCGCGCTTGGCAACAACATCAACTCTGTTTCCAAAGGAGGCATAGTAATATATGATTCAGAGATAAAGAATCCCGAGCAGGTCCTTTCACTGCGCACTGACATATCCTCAATAAGCATGCCTCTTACAGACATGGCTCTCAAAGCAGGAGGCAGCTTCATATACAAAAATACCGTTGCAATCGGCTTCATATGCAAGATGCTGAACATAAGCGAGGATTCGATAGCTGCAGGAATCAGCGGCGAATTCAAAGGCAAAGACGCAGCGATAAAGAGCAACATAGCTGCAGCCCATTCCGGCTATATTTTCGATGGCGGCAAAGGCATCAGCCTCGGCTTTGATCCAAATGGCTCTGCTTCTGATAATTATTTGCTTAACGGCAACACAGCTCTCGCGATTGGCGCATATGCAGCAGGATGCAGGTTCTATGCGGCGTATCCGATGACGCCCGCGAGCAGCATATTGTATTGGTTTGCGGATCACGAGCCGCTTGGCGTAGTTTACAAGCAGACAGAAGACGAGATCGCAGCAATAAACATGACAATAGGCGCCGCAAGTGCCGGCGTCAGAGCCATGTGCGGAACAAGCGGCGGAGGCTTCTCTTTGATGGTTGAGGCACTTGGTATGGCAGGCATGCTCGAGGTGCCAATAGTTGTGGTTGATGCGCAGCGCTCAGGCCCTAGCACAGGCCTTCCAACAAAGACCGAACAGGGCGACCTGCTCTTCGTCACCCATGCTTCGCAGGGCGACTTCCCGAGGATTGTGCTCGCGCCAACAAGCGTCGAGGAATGCTTTTATCTGGGCGCAGAAGCTTTCAACCTTGCAGAACGCTACCAGTGCCCTGTAATAGTGCTTCTTGATCTGTACATTTCTGAGCACATAGAGAGCGCGAATGTCGACCCATCAAAAATAAAAATTTATAAGGAAGAAAGGGCAGACGCTTCGAAGATATCTGGAAAATTCAAGCGCTACGAGATAACCGAGACGGGCGTTTCAAAGAGATCAGTGCCGGGCGAAAAGGGCCTAGAGTTTGTTGCGTCAAGCGATGAGCACAACGAATACGGCGAACTCATAAGCGATGTATTTGCAGGGATAAGCGAATACGTGGCGCTCAGGAAGAAAATGCACGAGAAGCGTATGAGGAAGCTCGATACAATGCTAAAGGATGGCTCTATCTTGGCGCCCCAGGTGATAAATCCTGGCGCTGAGATATTCATTGTAACCTTCGGCTCATCAACAGGCGCTTCCATAGAAGCGGCAAACCAGCTCAAATCAAAAGGTGTAAATGCAGGCGTTATAGCTTTTTCGTACCTGTATCCGATGGAGTCTGAAAAGATAAAGGCTCTTCTAAGCGGCAAGAAGCTTGTCGACGTTGAGTGCAACTATTCCGCGCAGCTTGCCAAGCTTATAGAAATGCACACAGGCATAGAGATAAAACACAAATTCTTAAAATACGACGGCGAGCCGATTTCGAGCAGGGAAATAGTCGATGCTGTTTACAACGCTTCAAAGATGGTGTGATGGTCGAGACTTTCTCCATGGCTGAATATGAGTCAACCGTAAAACCGATATTCTGCCCCGGCTGCGGCGACTTCGGAGTGCATGCAGCCCTGCTAAAGGCTATGCACGACCTGCAGCTCGATCCCAGCAGCACCGTAGTGGTGAGCGGCATAGGCTGCAGCTCAAGCATACCTCACACGCTCAAGACATACGGCATTCATGGGATACACGGCAGGCTTCTCCCTGTTGCTGAGGGCCTCAAGCTCGCTAACAAAGAGCTTACGGTCATAGGCGCAGGCGGCGACGGCGACGGCTACGGCATAGGCATTTCTCATCTGATACATGCAGCAAGGCGCAACATAGATATAACCTATATAGTGATGAACAACCAGATCTACGGTCTCACGACAGGGCAGGCATCCCCGACAAGCCTCATCGGCCACAAGACAAAGTCGACGCCTTTCGGAGTCATAGAAGAGCCGATAAACCCGATTGCCATGTCTATAATAGCAGGCGCAACATATGTTGCAAGAGGCTTCTCGGGCGATCCAACGCACCTTGCTGCACTTATAGAGGGCGGCATAAGGCACAAAGGCTTTGCAATAATAGACGTGCTGAGCCCGTGCGTGACCTTCAATCACTTAAACACATATGACTGGTTCAGGCAGCGCGTCTACAAGATAGACAGCAACCATGACCCGGCAGACAAGGGTAAGGCACTGGCCCTGGCGCTGGAGTTTGACAATCAGCATACTGAAAAGATTCCAATAGGCTTGTTCTATGAGGAAAGCAGGCCATTGTACAGCGAGCTTGACGAAGCTTTGAAAACCGACAACATCTCGAAAATGGCCGCGCCGAGCGCCAGCGATGTCGAGGCTGTGCTCGCCGAGAACAGAATATCGCACCATGTCTATGAGGAGGGCGAGCACCAAATCTACAAGCCCGCATGACGCTTGAGACCGCGTGCGCCGCTAGTTTTTGGAAGTGTTTGCGTTCGCGTTTGAATTGCCTCTTGCCTGCTTCAACACGTAATTCTTGTAGCTGATGGCGCCTTTTGAAAGTTCTTCGTACCTTCTCGAGGCTTCGCTGCGCTTCAGCCTCGTTATGTGCTCGCTCTTCTTGTTTATTATGTTCAGAGGCGGTATCTTGAAAGCCTTGGAATCGTCGAATATTATGCGCTCGTGTTGCGCTGCAGCGTTCTCGCTGCTCATGAGCATGAATTCAACGCTGATACCCTTGCCTGCAAGTTCGCCGCTGAAGTCGTTGAAGTTCTTATCGAACTGGCTGTCGAGCATCTCATTGGAGCCCAATATACCTATGGACTTTATGCTGCGGTTGTCTTGCAGAAGCCTATATAGGTTGGCTATCGCGGCAGAGTTGAAGTGTTTGTCTATTATCCTCACATCGCCGCTGAGTCCTGAGAAGAGTTCGTCCCGCATCTTCATCAGATTGGAGTATGGAGTCGACGGATTTATGGCTATCTCCCTGCTGAAACGCCGGGCCCTATGTGCCGGCGCGTGCATCTCATACTCAATGTAAAGATCTATGCCAAGCATGAGAAATCCTCCGACATAGATGAGCTTGAATATGTAGCTGTTAACACTGTTTATGCCGCTCAGCGAGAGGTTGTTGAAAAGCACGAAGAACAGGAGCAGATATATTATTGTCATTGACGTGTGCAGGAGGGAATATCTTCTAATTCCTGCGCGGATGCCGCTTCTTAGGAATTCAGCGACCGAAGCTACAACAAGCCCCATTGCTATGAAGAAGAGCACGTATACCTCGTATATTGCTGCATATATCGCATGTATGCTGCCTACAATCTGGGAAAAAGCGGGTATGACGCTCTCGTTGTGGTAGTTGCTCTGATAGAGTGCGCCGGCTGCTATGCCGTACGCCATTGATGATATTTCGGCAACGTACATGGTTGCCGTAGCAAGTAGTATGGAAATTACACCAAGCGAAGCTATAAGCTGGCGGTATGTCGGTATGCCTTCTGACTTAGCCTCCTCCATAATAGTATATGA
>JAVZVY010000018.1:0-15972 GCA_038878295.1 Candidatus Micrarchaeaceae archaeon
GGCGTCCTGCTGATGTTAATTTTTCTTTTTGCGTTTAAAATAAATCCGGTTATTGCTGGCGGGCTTAGCCTTTTGACTATAATAGCCAGCAATGCAGCGGGCTCAGCCATTAATGTAAGATATGGCGCCATAGACAAGCACATATTTTATGCGATTAGCATCCCTGCTAGCTTAGGCGCTACTGCAGGCGCGATAACGAGTTACTTCATTGCTCCTGGCACGTTCAACGTATTTTTCGGCATAGCGGTATTCTGTATAGGCTTGTTCTCCTTTTCATCTTCGCGCATTGAAATAGCCAAAGGCAAGGGCAAGGCTTACATAAGGGAGAGTTTTATCGATTATAAGAGAGAACATTCCAAGAACGAGATTGGATCCAGACTTGGCTTAGGGTTTGCCGCGCTTGTTGCCGGAGTGCTTTCAGGTCTTTTCGGAATAGGCATAGGCAGCATAACTGGCACGTTTCTTACAAGCGTAAAGCATGTACACCCAAAGGTTGCGTTTTCGAGTGTTGTTGCCGCAATGATAATAACATCCTTAATAGGTGCTGCAGTGCACTTCGCAAAGCCAGGCACTGATTATTTTAATGCCTTGATTCTGTCTTTGCCTCTAATTGCTGGAGGCGCTCTGGGCGGCTTTTCTGGTGCGGCCCTTTCCGAAAGGATGAGCTTTGCAAGGCTCAGGCTTTTTCAAGGCTACATAGTCATGCTATTCGGCATATTGGCTGTGCTGATGGGCTTGCTGGGCGCTTGATTCCTTCGCTTGGATTACGCTTATATATGTTTTTGCTTTCAATATTGCTTTGTTTCTATGGAGCTCAACGAGGCTAGCTTGATAGAAAGAGAGATAGTCATAAGGAGGATGCAGCTCACTGGCGACGTGCTCGAAACCAGGCGCTCTATTGCGCGATGGCTTGCGTTAGCGCTTGGTATAATAAACCCTGGCGAGTCGAGGCTGAGCGCTGTTGCGGTGCTTGACGCGCTTGTTGACTTCCAGTTTATCAGAAATATTGATCCGACTGCCAAGGACCTTATGGATTATATAGGGAAGAACTGGGAATCAATTAACGAAAAGACGTTAAGATACCACCTGCTGAGGATGAAGAATATGGGCATTGTCGAAAACAAGGAGGGCAAATTCTTCTTTAGGCCGCCAGCTGTGGGCAACAGGTACGATGCAGTCGCATGGGCCGAGCAGCTCTTCCGCCCAGAGCTTGATGACGTATCAAAAAAAATAGGCGAGGCTATAAAAGCTATCAAAAGCAAAAGCGTGTGACCATGAAAAGGGAAGTTTACTTGTGGATTCTGTTCTTCGCACTGCTTGCGGCAGCCGTTATTTACTTCAGATACTACTACCAGCCAGAGATAAGCATGTCTGTGAAGTTCTTGCAGCCTAGTTACAGCGTTTATCCTTACCAGCGGGTTTCGATGCCTATAAACGTGAGCAATATAGGAAGCAGCCCAATAAAGAACATGAGCATTGAGATACTGGTGAACAGCAACATAACGAGCATCTACAAAGTAACGCTTCCGCCTCACAAGTTCGCCATCATCTACTATAATACCACTTTTCCGAGTTACGGCGCATACAACATTACCGCGATAGCTGACGCAGGGAAGGTCTACAAAATATCTGACAGGGCCGAAGCGCAAAGCGCAGCTGCTGTGGACGTGATTGCGCCAGAGGCTCTTGAGCCATATACCGCTTTGCCTCAGGGAAATTTCACAAGCATCGCAGTGCTCAACACAAGCTCCACGGGCTTGCTTCTCCTGGGCTACCTGCACAGCAACTTCGGCGTAGACGCGCTTGGCTACGGTTCCATAGCTGATTATGGTTTCTTCACGAACCTGTTCAACCTGACAAGTTCCTACATAAAGAACGTTTCTATAGCGCGAGGCAGCTATGCGAATGGAAGCACGGCTACAGCAATATGGCTGAGCGGCTATCTAAGTCCAAGCATAATAGGCGTTGCAGCCCAGAGCGCAGGAATAAACGCCACAAGCGCGACTGTCAATGGCCAGAATGCGACATATGTGAAGCTACAGAATGGAACGAGCCTTTGCAGCTGGTATTCCGGCGGCCTGCTTAAGATTCTCATAACCGAACCATTCAGTTGCCTTGGCTACGTTGGCGTTAACAATACAGCTAACGAATTCGGCGCCGAGCGTGCCACCGCAAACTTCTACGCTTCGAAACTGATGGGCGAGTTTAACAATGCGCTATTCTCGAAACTTGCGGCATACGTTTCGCTGCGCAACAACAGCTTTAAGGTTGGCGCTTTTGAGCTCAACAGCAGTGCATTTTACGTGCCAGTGTTGAGCACCTATTCAGGTAATTCAAAAACGCTGAGCTGCCTTGGCCTGATAAACAGCATAAACGGCACCCACTATTGCAGCACAGACATATTGCCCAAAAACGGCACCATCGGGAGCATATCCCTCGTAAGAACGATGATGCTTGGCGGCGGAATTAACTCTACAGTGTTCATGCTTGCTAACACCTCAAAAATCATATTGTTCGTGCCGCGCGTAGTCGAGATGATAAACGACTTTGGAGTAACCAACAGCTCTGTCGCTTTCGTGTCGGCAATAGGGTCTTCGTGCAGCATTGGCAACGGCTTTGGATGCAGCGCTCCGAACTTCCTGAATGGAAGCATCAGCTTCAGCATCAAGAACACGCCAAATGCAACCAGGATAACGAGCCTTGGATGTTACATGTACATCCCTGGTGCGCTAACAACGGCAAACATCACTCTTGGTCCAAATGCCACTGCAAATCTTACGGCTAAATGCTACAACGGGGGCGCTTTAGTTAATGGCATACCCTTGAATCTTGATTTGAACCTGATTATGAATTATACGCAGGACAATGTGACGCACACTGCATTTGGCAAAGCTTACATAAATGCGGTTATAAATGCTACTAACAGTGGTTGATTTGCCTGATGCATATGAGTTGTTTCTCGAATATTTTCATGATTTCACAAACGTCCAGAAGCTCGCGTTTCCAGTAATAGAATCAGGCAAGAGCTGCCTCATAATTTCTCCGACAGGCACAGGCAAAACAGAAGCCGCGTTTTTGCCGCTCCTGAAAAAGATATCTCAAAACAAAAGCGATGGGATAGCCCTTGTTTACATAACGCCGTTGCGTGCTTTGAACAGGGATCTTTTTAGGAGGCTTGAAGAAATATGCACAAAGCTTGGAGTGCGCATAGGCATAAGGCATGGTGACACATCAAGGAAAGAAAGAGTTGAGCAGGTTAGGAACCCGCCAGATATTGTAATCACGACGCCAGAAACCCTGCAGAACATGCTTGTGACCAAAAGCTTCAAAACCGCTCTCGCTGGCGTTAGATTCGTGATTGTTGACGAGTTGCACGAGCTTTATTTTAACAAGAGGGGCGCACAGCTTTCAGTGGCTCTTGAGAGGCTTGTAGAAATAGCCGGGGAGTTTCAAAGGATCGGGATAAGTGCTACAGTAGCCGAGCCCAAGAAGGTTGCACATTTTCTTTCTGGAGGCAGACAGATCGAGATAGTCAGCGCCGAAGATGAAAAGCCAATTGAAATAGAGGTTGAAGCTCCAGAAAAGCCCGCAAAGTCATATCCAGAGTTCGCAAAGCTGTTTGACCTCGATTCTGAGGCGCTTGCAAGGATTGAAAGAATAGCGACGCTGATACGCGAATCTAATGCAGTGCTTGTCTTTGCAAACACCAGGTATATGGCTGAATCGCTGGGAAGCAAGCTCACGTATCTGAACGGCATCGAGGGATTCGGAGGCTTGGGCGTGCACCACAGCTCCATAAATAGGGACGAGAGGATTCGCATAGAGGAAGCGTTCAGGCGCGGAAGCATAAAAGGGCTTATCGCTACGAGCTCGCTCGAGCTTGGCATAGACATAGGTAGGGTCGACCTTGTGGTGCAATACGGCTCGCCAAGGCAGGTAATCAGGCTTGTGCAAAGAGTTGGAAGGAGCGGCCACGCGCTCGGCAGGATTTCCAGAGGCAAGATTATAGTGGCGAGCGCGATAGAGGCGGCAGAAGCAGCTGCCATAGCCGAGCTGGCGATGGAGAAAGCTCTTGAAAAGAATGATATAGAAAGAAACGCGATGGACGTATTGGCTAACCAGGTTTGCGGCATTGCGCTCGAATACGGAAGCATTGATGTGCACAAATTGTATAGCATTTTTAAGCGCGCTGCGCCGTATTCGAATCTCAAATTTGACGAAATGATTAAGACGCTAAGCTTCATGGCTGGCGAAAAGCTCGTGAATTTCGATGGATGGGAAGTACGCGCAGGAAGCAGAACGCGCAAGTATTTTGTAGACAACATAAGCGTGCTTCCAGATATATCAAGATTCCTTGTTAAGAACGTTGCCGGAAATTCTATAATATCTAGTCTCGACGAAAAATTCGTTTCGAGCTACATCGACGAAGGCAGCGTCTTCATAACAAAAGGACTTCCATGGAAGGTTGTCAGCATTGACGAAGGGGTTGTGTATGTTGAACCGAGCGCGAGCTTCGAAGCCGCGATACCAGATTGGGAAGGCGAAGATATACCTGTTTCTTACGATGTCGCAATAAGGACATTTGAAATTTTGGGGAGAGTCTCTAAAGAAAGCGCGGAATACGGAAAAGTCTTGGACGCTAACGCGCTTGATAAGATAAAAAGTTTGGCAGAATCGCAGAGCAAGCTTATGCGCTTTGATGCAGGCAATATAACCATAGAGGAAACCGCAGATTATGCGCTAGTTTATGCACCTTTGGGTAAACTTGCGAACGATTTTCTCGCAAAGCTCCTCGGCGGCTTTATGATGTCACTTTCCAACGGCATACTCATAAAATCAACGCCATATGGAGTTATAGTAGATTACAGTTCCTCGCTCAGGAAGCCGGATGTGAAGAAGGCGTTGGAAATGCTCCTTGCATACAAAACGGGCGATGCGGAAAATGTCGCGATAGTAATGAACTCAGAGGCGTTCAGATACAAGTTTACGCAAGTGGCCAAGCTCTTCGGCATAATTGAGAAAAAAGCGGTGCTAAGCAAGGGCGTTGTGGAAAGACTCATAAGGCTGTATAAAGACACGCCGCTTGTGGAAGAAGCAGTGAGAGATATAATGAAAAATTATTTCGATGCTGAGCGAGTCGAGGACCTGATCGGAAGGCTGCGCAGTAGGGGCATGCAAGTAGACATATTCAGAAGCACGGGGTCGGCGCTTGCTAGGGAGCTGATAGGCTCGGCCTACCACTATAGGGAGCTCGTGATGCCGCTTATGCCAAGCGATGAAGAAATAAAGCAATTTGAAGAGGCGGTAAGCGAAAAGACAGTAGAGCTCGTGTGCACATACTGCGGTTTCGTTTTTAGCGTAAAATTGTCCGAGCTCGGCTATGACGAAAAAGTTCGCTGCCCATCATGCGGAAGCCCGATGGTGACTGTAATGGAAGACAAATATGCTGATTTTATAGGCAGGATTGCGAAAGGCAAGAAGCTTGACGCCAAGGATAGAAAGATGTATGAGGAAATGCAGAAAGGCGCAAGCCTTGTTGATGCATACGGAAAACGAGCGCTGATGGCGCTTGCCACATATGGCATAGGCCTTGCTACGGCCGCGCGCATTCTTAAGATGGTTAGGAAGGACCACAGGCTCTTCATACTGGACCTCATAAACGCTAAGAAGGAATTCATAAGGAACAGGAAATTCTGGAGCGAAGGATAGCATTATGCTTGCTGCGGCTTTGCGCTTTCTGCTGGCACAACGAAAGCGTCAACGACCTTCGCGCCGCCATCAAGGCGCATGAGCCTGACTCCGCTTGCGGCGCGGCCCGTTATTCTTATAGAAGAAGCTGGGAAGTTTATTGCCATGCCTTCCGAATTTATCATGATTATCCCTTCCTCCGCACTGGCTTTAATCGCTTTTACGACCTTGCCCGTTTTTTCGTTTACCTTTATGTTTATTACCCCGTGACCGCCCCGGCCCTGCAGCCTGTATCTGCTTATTTCAGTAAGCTTGCCGTAGCCGTTTTCTGTTATGGTAAGCAGGTAACCGCTTTCCTGGGTAACTATCGCGCTTTTCGCCACGTCGTTTGCGAGGCGTATGCCGCGCACGCCCATCGAAGCTCTTCCGGTAGGCCTTATTGAATTTTCGTCAAACCTTATCGCCTTTCCGTTCTCGGTTGCGATGAGCACTGAATACTTGCCTTCTTTTGGATATATGAGCATGTCCACAAGGGCGTCGCCGCCACCGAGCTTTATGGCCTTTACCCCTACAGACCTAGGCTTCGAGAAGAGGTCTCCATTTGTAACTTTCACAAGGCCTTTCTTTGTAAGGAAGAGAAGCTTCGAGTTGTGGAAGTCCTTGACTGCTGAGAGCTTGACTATGGTTTCGCCCTCTTTCAGATTGAGAAGGTTTACTATGGCGCTGCCTTTTGAATACCTATTCGCTTCGGGGATTCTGTAAACTTTGAGCCAATAGGCGTTGCCCGCGTTTGAAATGCAGAGGAGAGTTTCCTTAGTGCTGCACACCAGTATCTGATTTGCAAGGTCCTCTTCCTTTAGGTCTGTAGCTATTACGCCCTTCCCGCCTCTGGACTGCTCTCTGAAATTCTTTGGATCTGTTCTCTTTATGTAGCCCTCGCGCGTAAATATAACTGCCGTCTCAACGTCCGGTATGAAGTCCTCATCTGTAAGCTCCTCGGTTGAATCAGAGAGCTCTATTTCTGTGCGCCTAGGCCTGCCGTATTTCGCCTTTATCTCTGCTGTCTCCTTCTTTATCACTTCATCTATCTTTGCTGGGTCCTGGAGCAGCGAATTATAGTATGACATCCTCTCGGCCAAATCAGCCTGCTCTTTTTCTAGTGATTCGGCTTCCATAGTGGTAAGCCTGCTTAGCTTTATGTCGAGTATAGCATTGGCCTGCTTTTCGGTGATTCCGTACCTAGCAATCAGCGATGACCTGGCTGATTGGGCGTCTCTGCTCTCCTTGATGATTTTTATCACTTCTTCTATGTTCCTCAGAGCGGTTAGCAAACCTTTTATTATGTGGTCTCTCTCTTTTGCTTGGGCAAGATCAAATTCGGTCCTTTTCTTTATTATGCTTCTCCTGTAGTCTATGAAGGTTGAAAGCATAGACAGTATGTTGAAATTCTTGAGGACATTGTCAACAACCGCGAGGTTTATTATCGGCAACGTTACCTTCATTTTTGTGTGGGCGTACAAAGCGTTCAAAACGCTTTTTGGATTTGCGTCCTTTCTTAGGTCTATTGCTACCCTTATGCCAGACTTGTCGCTCTCATCCCTGATGTTTGCTATTCCGGTGATTATTTTGCCTTTAGCGAGGTCTGCTATTTCAGATATTATCTCTGCTTTGCTCGTGTTATAAGGTATTTCGCTCACAATAATTGTATTTTCCTTTTCGTTTATATCGGCCTTTGCTTTGACGGTTATGCGGCCGTTGCCGAACTTGTAGCCGAGAATTGCCGACTGCGACATCACGGCTATGCCCCCTGTAGGAAAATCGGGTCCTTTTATAATCTTCAGGATGTCATCTGCAGTAGCATCCTGATTTTCAATCTTATATATTACAGCATCACATACTTCGGAAAGATTGTGCGGGGGTATGCTTGTTGCTACACCAACTGCGATGCCTGACGCGCCGTTTATCAGAAGATTTGGCGCCTTTGCTGGCAATAGCCTTGGCTCAGTCTCTGTGTTGTCGAAGTTGGGGACGAACTCAACAACATTCTTTTCTATGTCATCGAGCAGTTCTTCTGCAAATTTGGTCAATCTTACTTCTGTATAACGCATTGCAGCTGGCGGATCGTCATCTATAGAGCCCATATTCCCTTGGCCTTCGACCAAAGGGTGGTTTATTGAAAAGTCCTGCGCCATTCTGACTAAAGATGCATACACGGCTGCGTCACCGTGCGGATGATATTTTCCTAAAATTTCTCCTACAACCCTCGCGCTCTTTTTTGTTGGAAGGTTGTGAAGGTTATTAAGTTTGTACATGCCGTAGAGTATTCTTCTTTGCACGGGCTTCAGGCCGTCCCTTGCATCTGGTATCGCCCTACCTATTATGACGCTCATCGCGTAGTCTATGTAGCTCGACTGCATTTCGTCTTCGATTCGAACAACGCTTATCTTTGACACCTTTTCACCGCGGTTAGCTTATATGTCAAGGACCTTTACTTCGCCAGAATGCTCTTCCAGGAATTTCCTCCTTTCCGAAACATCTACGCCCATGAGTATAGTAAATAGCCTGTCTGCCATTTCGGCATCTTTTATTGTGACCTGTTTTAAGATACGCCTTTCAGGATCCATCGTAGTTTCCCATAGCTGCTCGGGGTTCATTTCGCCAAGCCCCTTGTATCTCTGAAGTTCCACGCCATCGCCGAGCTCCTTCATTTTTTCATTCAACTCTGAATCATTGTAGCAGTAGAATACGGATTTGCCTTTCTTCAGCTTATACAGAGGCGGCTGCGCCAGATAAACATATCCTGCCTCTATTATTTTCTTCATGTATCTGTAGAAGAAGGTAAGCAGCAATGTTTTTATGTGGCTTCCATCTACATCTGCATCACTCATTATGATTATTTTCTTGTATCTCAGCGCGTCTATGTTGAAATTATCGCCCATTCCGGCGCCGAGAGCTGTGACTATGAGATGCAGATACTCGCTGTTGAATATTTTTTCATCGCTCGCCTTCTCAACGTTGAGTATTTTGCCTCTGAGCGGCAGTATTGCCTGCGTGTTTCTGTCTCTTGCTTGTTTGCTTGAGCCGCCGGCGCTTTCTCCCTCAACTATGAAAAGCTCGGTTTTGTCAGGATCAGAGTAGATGCAATCGGCCAGCTTGCCTGGAAGAATCGCGCCTTCAAAGATGTTTTTCTTCCTTGCCAGTTCCCTGGCTTTGCGCGCGCTTTCCCTCGCCACCGCGGCGTTTAGGACTTTTTCGGCTATAGCTCTTGCTGATGAGGGATGCTCTTCGAAATAGGTTGAAAGCTCATTGTAAACTATGTTTTCCACAGCACTCTTGACTTCGATGTTGCCGAGTTTTTCCTTGGTTTGGCCCTCGAATTCGGGGTTTGGAATCAACACACTAAGCACGGCTGTGAGGCCTTCGCGTACGTCGCTACCGTCTATCTTAATCTCCTCCTTTTCTTTCTTGTTTTTGCCGTTGTGATTCCTTGATTTTGAGATATATGATACCACCGCGCGCGTCAATGCCGAATGGAAGCCAGTGACGTGGGTGCCACCTTCAAAAGTTATAATGTTGTTTACGAATGAAAGCAGCTTTTCGTCATAAGAATCGTTGTACTGCATAGAAAATTCAACTATCACTCTATCTGCAGTTTTTCTCGAGTATATTATGTCTGATATTGCTTTCTTACCTTTGTTCAATTCTTCTACTAGCTCAGGTATGCCTCGAACCGACAGATATTGCTTTTCTTCGTGGGTGCCGAATCTGTCGTCTATGAAAGTGATTCTGATGTTTGGATTTAGGTAGCTCGTGTATTCGAGCCTCAGCTTTATCTGCTCGGAATCAAAGCGCGGCACGTGGAAAATCTCGGGATCGGGTTTGAATTTTATTTTTGTGCCAGTGCTGCTGCTTTCTCCAGAAATCTGGAGTTGCGTTACGGGCTTGCCGCGTTCGAACCTTTGGGTGTATATCTTGCCATCGCGCATGACTGTAACTTCAGTATATTCAGATAACGCATTCACTACAGTGAGGCCAACTCCGTGCAATCCACCAGATATTTTGTATACGTTGTTGTCAAATTTTGCTCCAGAATGCAGCGTGGTCATTATTATTTCGAGCGCGCTTTTGTTAAATTTTGGCATTATGTCAACAGGAATTCCGCGGCCATCATCGCTTACCTCAGCTATATCGCTGGTTTCGTCCTGAGTCAGGTGCACTGTTATGTTTTTGCAGTAGCCTGCCATGGCCTCATCTACAGCGTTATCAACAACTTCAGAAAGAAGATGCAGAACGCCTTCTACCGATGTTGAGCCTATGTACATGGCTGGCCTTTTCCTTATACCTTCGGCGCCTTCAAGAACAACTATTTTTGATGCTGTGTACTCATCCTTGTCATTTTGCATCGTACCAACTGCTGGTCAAAATTATATGGAATTTAACTATTAAAAACCTTTTTTATAGCGCTTTGATTGGCGCTGGCGATTAGCATTTTTCGCCTTTCCGCGGCTTGCTGAGCTGAGGATGCTCCGGCGCTTTTTATGTGGATTCACACTGATTTTTGTTAGCTTTATCTATTTTTCCAGCACATAGGAATTTGTGGTTGAATGCGCAAGCGAGTGCTGATACTTGGTGCGGCCGGTAGAGACTTTCACGATTTCAACATGCTTTTTAGGGACAACGAAAGCTTCGAAGTGGTAGGTTTTACTGCAAATCAGATACCTTTCATTGCGGATAGGATGTATCCGAAAGAACTTTCTGGAACGCTTTACAAAAATGGAATAAAAATATATGAAGAAAAAGAGTTAAGCAGCATAATAAAGAAGGAGAAGGTAGATGTGTGTGTCTTGGCTTACAGCGATCTGCCATATAACGCAGTGATGCACAAAGCAAGCATAGCGAATGCGAGCGGCGCTGATTTTTGGCTCGTGGCTCCGGAACAGGCTATGCTAAAATCAACTAAGCCGGTTATAGCTGTATGCGCAGTAAGAACAGGCAGCGGAAAAAGCCAAACTTCAAGGTATATTGCAGAGTTAGTGAAGAAAAACGGCAAGAAACCGGTCGTTATAAGGCATCCGATGCCGTATGGAGACCTTAAGAAGCAGATCGTAGAAAGGTTCGCTACCATCAAAGATTTGGACAAGTACAATTGCACTATAGAGGAAAGGGAGGATTATGAGCCACATCTTATAAACAAGACTGTGGTATATGCAGGGGTGGATTACGAAAAAATACTGAGACTTGCTGAGAAGGAGGCCGATGTAATAATATGGGACGGAGGCAACAATGACGCCCCTTTCATAAAGCCCGACCTGTTCATAACAGTAGCAGATCCGCTACGCGCAGGAAATGAGCTCACTTATTATCCTGGCGAAACTGTAGCCAGATTGGCCGATGTGTTGATAATAAACAAGGTAAATTCCGCGTCTGAGATAGAGATTAAGGACCTGAAAGAAAATTTGAAAAGTATAAATCCAAAGGCGAAGATTCTGCTTGCGGATTCGTTGATAAAAGTGGATAACGCAAACATGATAAAGGACAAAAAAGTGCTTGTTATAGAGGATGGTCCGACAGTCACGCATGGTGGGATGGCATTTGGTGCAGCGACAGTGGCTGCGAAAAACTTTGGCGCGGCTGAGATAGTAGATGCAAAAAAGTATGCTGTGGGCAGCATAAAAGAAGCATATGAGAAGTATCCACAGCTTGATAGGATATTGCCGGCCTTAGGTTACAGCAAAAAACAGATAAAGGAGCTTGAAGAAACGATAAATAAGGCAGAATGTGATAGTGTGGTCTCGGCGACTCCTACAGACTTGAAGCATATATTGAATGCAAACAAACCGATAGTGCATGTTTCCTACGAACTGCAACCTAAAACGGACGAGCTGAGGGAGATTATTAATAATTTTGTTAGGCAAAGTGTTAAGTAGGGCCCATAACTCAGCATGGTCAGAGTGGCTGGCTCTTAACCAGTAAGTCAGGGGTTCAAATCCCCTTGGGCCCGCTTCGTGTGCGATCTCAGAAGGCTCAGAGCTTATTTATCTGTGTATTCTGATTCCTAGAGTGAACTACCACGCCCTTACGGACGGGCCTCTGCCTCGTCAGTTGGCAAAGTGCAAAGCAATTTTGGTAGCTGGTTAAAGGAGACGCGTTACAAAAACGCGAATTTAATTAAACAAATTTTAAAAATACAGAATATTTAAATACAAAAGGGTGCATAGATATATGTGCAAAGAAGCCGCCCATAAGAAGATGATTGTATGAATAATGTTAAGAAACTGTTACCTCAAAAACGTATGGCTGTTAGAAATGTCAGAACAAAGACGGTGATTAGAAAAAATACGCGCAGTCATCCAGCAAAAAAGGGTGCTGCAAGGGGCAGGATCACTTCTACTAAAGCCCACGCTAGAGTAAATGAGAAGCAGGCCAAAACGCAGAGTGTAAATAAGGTATTGCTTTCTAGGATAGCTACTGCAGAAGAAATCGAAAGGGTTATTAAAGACAATAATTTTTCGAATTATGTTGTTAAAAATTCCGGCAAAAAGAGCATCGACGTGATTAAGGCATTGGTAACTCCACAGACAGATGAAGATATTGCTGCAAAATCTGGTATAAAGATAAACGAAGTTAGAAGGATACTCAACGATTTCAATAAGTTTGGATTTGCGCGGTATAATACGCATAAAGACGGCAAGGGTTGGCTGACCTTTGTTTGGTATGTAGATGGCGATAAGCTGAATGAATTTACTAACACAATACATGCTCCAACTGAAGAGCTTGGCTTCAAACTGCAAGAGATGTGCGACGACTTTTTTATCTGCGAAAAATGCTATAAAGAGCAAAAGACTATTTTGCCTTTCGATGCTGCGGCCGAAGCTAATTTCAGATGCGACGTATGCGGAAAGATGCTTACTAGAATAAGCAGAGAAAGCGCAGAAAGACTTATTTCGGCTTCTAGGGAATCGGAATAAATTCGACAGTAGTTTTTTATAAAAGCGTGTGATAATATACTCACATAGCGAGGTAGGGTAGCATGGAGTGCCCGCCGGGCTCATAACCCGGAGAACGGTGGTTCAAATCCACCCCTCGCTATACACCCCACAATTCCGGTAAACTTGTTTCAGTAATCTTTTTGACATGTATAGTATATAATATATTAAAAGAGATTTTCCATATGATATATAATATAAGCAAACCGAATAGTGGAACTGTAGGGGGTATGGCTTATGGACGAAGTGAATTTCGAAACCCTTTCAGAAAAGATAAACGAAGAGAAAAAAACAGGCGAAATACTCCCTATCCAGAAAGATTTTTATATGCGAGCAGAACAATATCTATCCTTGCTTGATAAAGAAAGCAGCAACGAAATCGTAGCGTTGCAGGCGCAGAATTTCAGAAAGCTCTTGCGGTCACTAAAAGAGAGGCGGATTCAAAAAATATTAATATATCTGGCATACAACAAAAAAATCACAACAATGCTTGCAGACGAAGAGGCAGAAATGTACAAGGCTATTAAAAAACTTATCGACGAAGCAACCGATGGAGCAGAAAAGGCCAAAAAAATAAAGATTATCACAAATACCCCTGAAATACTGATGCCTGACGGCAGCAAGATAGGCCCTTTTACACAGAACCAAATAATAGAAACTGACAATCAAGCAGAGCTCGAGTTTATACTTAAGAATAAAATCGGCGAAGAGATCTGATAGTATGAAAATTCCGAAAGAAATTACCACATACTGCCCATATTGTAACAAGCATACTCCACATACTGTAAGTCTATACTCAAAGAAAGGCGAGAGATGGATGAATATAGGGCGGCGCAGGCACGAGAGGGCGATAAAAGGTATAGTAGGAAGCGTAGAGCACAGAATACATCCAAAAAAATTAGGCAAAAAGCAGAAGCTAATCTTGAAATGCAAAGTGTGCGGAAAGAGCATAGAGAGAGTAGTAGGTAAGAGGGCTAAAGCAAAAATAGAAATAGGTCGTTGAGGAAGATGATCAAGCAAAAAAACATGCCTGATGTAAATGAAATAGTTCTTGCAAGAATAAAAAAAATAATGCCGTTCGGCGCATACTGCGATCTGGTAGAATACCCTCTTGAAGCTTTTCTTCCAATAAAAGAAGTGTCTTCAGGCTGGGTCAAGAACATACACGAATTCATAAAGGAAGGGCGCGAGGAAGTTGCAAAGGTAATATATGTCGATCCCAGCAAACGCGCAGTTGACATATCCCTCAAAAAGGTCAGCAAGAGAGAGCAGAAAGACAAGATAAATGATTATAATCTCGAGAAGAGATCAGAAAGCATATTCAACCAAGCCCTCAAGGCTTCAAACAAGCTAAATGAAAGGGACCAGATACTAGAGAAAATCTCCCAAAAATTCAGCACCTACACAGACCTTATTCTTAGCATCTCTAGAGACGAGGGCGTGCTCAACGAGTTACAACTCGATCCCAAATTCAAAGATGCATTAATCGAAATCGTTTCAAAGAGCATAAAACCTAGGGTATACAAAGTTGCATATACTATCGAGCTCAACCAAGACACCGCTTCCATAGATATGATAAAGAAAGCGTTTCTTGAGGTGGAAGCATCCGGCGCAGAGGTAAGATATCTCGGTTCGCCTAGATACAAGGTGCTAGCGTCTGGCGAAAGCTACCCTGAAGCCGAAGAAAAGATAAAAAAAGCAACAGAGGCACTCAGAAAATATTTCGGCGAAGGATTTAAGATCGCTAAAGACAAAGGTGTATCTGAATGAACAAAACTAAAATATTCTTTAACCCAAATGTAAAGCTCAGAAACCCAATAATGCTGGTCGGCCTTCCTGGCATAGGAAGCATAGGCGCGCTCGTATGCGAGAACATAAGAAACGAGCTAAACGCGAAAAGATTTGCAACTCTGTATTCGCCGTATCTGCCGCACCAAGTGCTAATGCTAAAATCCGGCAGCATGCGGCTGCTAAGCAATCGATTCTATTATTGGAAGAATCCGTCAAAAGACAAGGATGCCAATGATATTGTGATTCTTCTTGGTGATGCGCAGGCAGTCTCATCAAAGGGCCAATATGAGATAAGCGAAACCATCGTGAAGTTTTTCAAATCTCTCGGAGGCAAGAAAATATTCACAATAGGCGGCTACAGCGTGTCGGAGAAATATATCAAGAATCCAAGAGTGTATGGCGTATCCCCTTCGCGGGAGCTCAGAGCGGAGCTCAAAAAGCATGGAGTAATATTCGGCTCGACTGTCGGCATGATCTGGGGAGCTGCAGGCCTCATAGTCTCATTCGCGAAGAAGCACAGAATCGAGAGTGGTTGCCTCTTAGGCGAAACCGGCTTCCTAGAGGTAGACGCAAATTCTGCAAGGTCTGTGTTAAACGTGATAAACGGGCTGCTCGGCACGAAGATAAGCACGGACAACCTTGAAAAAATAAAGAAAGAGACTGAGGCTATGCTCTCAAGGTTCGAGGAGCTTACCAAAGACGAGCAAAAGCAGTCCACTGAAAATCTCACCTACATAAGATAGTTGTGCCATAATGCCAGAATCAACGATGCAGATTGCACGATTTATTTATAATCAATAGGGCCATACCAGCCGATGCGATCGTAGTCTAGCCTGGTAGGACTTCGCCTTCCCAAGGCGAAAACCCGGGTTCAAATCCCGGCGGTCGCATAAAGATGTCGATCATGAATGGAAAAAACGCTGTGGGAATAGACCTAGATGACACAATAGCCGACTTCACAAGTGCTTGGCTAAAGGTGTTGGAAAGGGAAAAGGGCATAAAACTGCGGGAAAGAAATATCATCCAATGGGAGGTGGAAAATCTTCTTGGAGGCGCGGTCGATAGGCAAGACATAGAAAATCTATTCTCGAAAACATGGTCGGAAGAATCCGAAAACATAAAACTCCTAGACAGAAGAATACCGAAAATAATCGATAGAATACGCGCAAGAGCGCCCGTATACATCATTACTGCGGCAAAAGCAACAGATCGGCGCATACGCGAATGGCTTGATGTAAAACAGGTGAAATATGACAGGCTGATTCATGTTCGCAACCATGACGAGAAGCTACTCAAGACCGTTAGCATCTATGTTGACGACAATCCCTATGCAGCAAAGTTTGCGTTGGCCGGAAAGTATGTAATCATCTTCAGCAAACCCTGGAATGCTACAATCCGCTTTACAAAACAGGTCATACGCGCTAAGAGTTGGGGGGAAGTCGAGCAAAAGGTTCTACAGCTAATAGACACGCTTCAACGCTAGCATCTTTGGCATGCTCATGCTGTA
>JAVZVY010000019.1:0-15426 GCA_038878295.1 Candidatus Micrarchaeaceae archaeon
GATCCAATAGCTTGCCTATGCCAATGCCAACGCTGCTTATAACTGCGCCGTTGCCTATGGCGGTGCTTGTGAAGTACTCTGCGACTATGCTTGCGTTCCATTCCGCCGCTATGCCAGTTACAGCTCCCGTTATTAGGCCAGGTATTATAGCCTTTGCATATATGCTCTTGAATGCGTTTATGCCCTTTATCTGGAATATCCTTTTTACCTCAAATATGTTCTGTGGCATTGTCCTTGTGCTGGCTATTATGCTGAATATAACGTACCATACTCCACTAAGGACAAAAACAAAAAATGCAACCAGCTCCCCATGGAATGCCTGCTTGCTCAGAAGGATTGCAATCGGTGGCAGCAACACTGTAGCTGGTATGGAAGCCAATATCTGCATGCCAAGAAGATAGCTGCCTGGATGCTTAGACATGAAAACTATGTATATGGAGAGTGGCACTGCTATAAGCAGGATTATTGCGAATGAGAGCCAGACGCGTGCTATGCTCGCGGCGAGCGCAACCAGCACTTCGGACTCATATGCAAGGAGTTTCGCACCGAATGCGTAGAAAAGCAAAGCCACTATGATTGCAATAGCCGCAAACGCAACAGCAGCCGTCACGTATTTTGGCCTGCTTTTCCTAAATGAGCCTATTTCTGCGTATTCCCGCGCTTTGGATATGTGCATGTGTTTTCTGCCAAGTCTGATACGTAAGCTTATGTGTATCTTTGGCATGCCAACTGCAAAGAATCTGCGGTGATGTTCCCTCAGTCTGTGCTGCTCCCTGGTCTTCGCAAAGCCGCCTTTGGTATAGACGTTGATCCTCCTCTCAAGCGGCGCGAAGAAAAGAAGCCTAGTTAGAACTACAAACACAATAAAGATGGCCAGCGCAATAACATAGCCAGCAAAGTTTCCGCTTAGCGCAAGGTTTGTTATTGCAACGCCTATTCCATGCTTCACCGCATAAGCTGCATTTCCTATCGAAAATATCTCGCTCGTCACTAAGTAAAATAGGCCTATAGACCAAGAAAGCACAGACTGTTCGATGACTCTTGGCATTGCAGCCGGTATGAATATCTTCCTCAGCTTTTCGATCGCACTAATGTGGTAGAGCCTTGATAGCTCCATGAACTCGTTTGGCAGCGTCTTTATGGACTCGTATACTCCAAATGCTATATTCCATACCATGCTTGTTATTATCAGGAAAATCACTGCGGAATTGATGCCTATGAATCCTGGCAGCAATGCCACAAACACGTATATCACGAATGGAAAGAATGCGAGTATTGGCAGCGTTTGGAATATGTCAAGAATTGGTATTATTATGCGCTCAGCCCTCCTGTTTGTTGCTGCATATATGCCTACAGCCAGGCTTATAAGTATCGAAAAGAAGAGCGCTATGAACATCCTTACCCATGAGAAGGTTGTATCTATAATAAGGCTTGAAAGCAAGCTATAGATCGGCATTGCCGCACCATGGCGCTAGTAATACTATTACTCAAGTATAATATAAAAACTTGCGCAACGCATGCCAACGTTTGCTTTTTAAAGTTTATATGCAAATATATATCCATGGCGATATCAAAAAGATTCGCGCTTAAGATACTCAAGGAGATGGGGGCAAAGCGCGTGAGCGATGATGCTGCATCAGAATTTTCAGATGCACTCAACAAGTTCGCTTACAGAATTGCGAGCAAAGCTGTCAAGCTTGCCGCCCATGCAAAAAGAAAAACAGTTGAAAAATCAGATATAGACTTGGCAGAATGATCAGCTGCTTTTATTTGCTATGATGTTTGCGGCAGTCGCATTTATTGTTGTGCTAACTGATGTTGTTGGCACAGTCGGCATTACGGTTGTTATCCCAGTTATCTGTGCTAGCCTGCCATTTGCAAACCACGTGTAGACGTCATAAAGAAATGCTGTCGAATACGAAACAGAAAAAGCGCCATATTTTAGAAAGTAATACGCGGTAGAAGCTATTATAAGAAGTATTATAACCACAAAGAGTGCGCTCACAAGAAGGCGAAGAAACTTGTAGCCTATGAATAGGAGCAGTATTACCAAAGCCACCCCTATTATGCCTCTATATAATGGTGGCACTGCCGTGGTCTGCCCAAGCGCTGTTGAATTTATTCCAAGCGTAGAATTTAGAGAATTTGCGCCAAGCGTCTGAAGCAGAATAACCAAAACGTAAATCATGCAATCAATATAGGTTTATAAACAACATTATAAAAAATCTTGCATATTGCTATCAGGTGGCATGCTGCTCCTTTGCAAGCCTTTTCTTCACGTGCTTCAACGCAGCAAACATGTCTCTGTCTATCTCTTCCAGGCGCACTGCTATGTACTTTGACCTGCTGCGTATGTTTGGTATAACCACATACTGCAATGCGTTCACTCTGCGCTTCGTTTTGTCAATCTCTATCACGAGCCTTTTCAGGCCTTGCTCCCTCTGCGCAACATCTATCATCACATTTATCGCATTTGAGAAATCGCTGCTTATATCATCCGCAGCAACGTCCGTCGATATGATATTATAGTCAATTGCAGTCTGCTTTCCAGAGCCGCTTATTTCAGGCACCTTGACTCCCATTATGTTCTTGACTGTTATCTTTATCGGCTCAGCTTCCTCTACGTGCATGGCAACTTCCTCTAGCTCAAAATTGCCTACATATGCTGATGCAATCGCAACGCCTTTGTATGCTCTCTCCATTATTGCGTTGAGGTAATTTATGTCATTCTTTGACATCTTAAGCATCTTGAGGAACTCCATTACAAGGACTTCCCGTTTTCTTTTAAGTATGCCATAGCCTTTGTTGGCCATCGCCGCACGCCTTCTCAGGTTGATGAGATTCATCCTTGTCGGATTTATGCTCTGCAACACATCACTTTTTGTAATACTTAGATATGTATTCGCTCTTTATCCTGGTAAGCTCAGACTCAGGAAGCATCGAAAGCAGTTCCCAGCCTATGCCCAGCGTATCCTCTATGCTTCTGTCCTCATACGGGCCCTGACCTATAAACTTGTTTTCAAAGGCCTCTCCAAACTTTAGATATAGCTTGTCGCTCTCGCTCAGCGCCTCGGCTCCTACAATCGAGCTCAAGTTTCTCGCATCCTGGGCCTTCGCATACGCACCGTAGAGCTGATCTGCAACTCCCCTATGATCCTCCCTTGTCTTTCCAGCACCTATGCCGTTGCTCATCAACCTCGAGAGCGAGCCCAACGGGTTTATTGGCGGATAAATGCCCCTGTTGTTGAGTTCTCTTGCAAGGAAAATCTGGCCCTCAGTTATATAGCCAGTAAGGTCGGGTATCGGATGCGTCACGTCGTCGCTCGGCATAGACACCACATTGAGCTGCGTTATGCTTCCTTTGTTGCCCTTGACTATGCCAGCTCTTTCGTATATGCTTGCAAGGTCAGTGTACATGTAACCAGGGTAGCCTCTTCTTCCAGGCACTTCCTCTCTAGCGCTTGAGAGCTCTCTCAAAGCTTCACAGTAGTTTGTCATGTCGTCGAGCATCACAAGAACGTGCATGCCTCTCTCGTATGCCAGATATTCTGCCAAAGTGAGTGCAAGCCTTGGAGTAAGTATTCTTTCTATGCTTGGATCGTCAGCCAGGTTTATGAAGGCTGCACTTCTTGAAAGAGCGCCAGTTTTCCTAAACTCGTTTATGAAGTACATCGCGTCGTCGTAAGTTATGCCTATGCCAGCAAAAATCACCGCGAACTTTTCTTCAGTACCCTTGACCTTGGCCTGCCTGACTATCTGCGCAGCAAGCTGGTTGTGCGGCAGCCCGGAACCCGAAAATATAGGCAATTTCTGGCCTCTTACCAGCGTCATCAAACCGTCTATTCCGGACACGCCGGTTTCTATGAAATCTGATGGCATCGCCCTTGCAGAAGGGTTTATCGGCGCGCCATTTATGTCACGCTTTTCCTTGTAGGATATTTCGCCCCTTGAGTCCCGCGGCCTGCCCTGGCCGTCAAATATTCTGCCGAGCATGCTCTCGGAAACGCCGATGCTGAAGGTTTCCCCAAGGAAACTTACAGAAGCCTTGTCAACATCTATGCCTGTTGTAGAGCCGAAGACTTGCACTACAGCATTGTTGCTGCTCGTGTCGAGCACCTGGCCGAGTCTGGTTTCGCCATCCTGTAGCCTTATCTTGACTATCTCGCCGTATGCTGCATTTCCGACCTTGCCCACAACTATGAGCGGCCCGGCAATGCTTTCAATAGTCCTATATTCAATCTCAAATTTCATCGTATCACCTCGCAAGGAGACCCCATGCGTGAGCATGATGAGGAATTGCGAGCATAAGTATGAATATCTTGCTGCTGCATAAACAAATCAGATGAAATATCTTGTTTGTATATAGATATAGGATATGAGGTTGCCTGACCAGCGTAAAATCCTAAAATGCAATAGGTCATGCAAGATCGCTGTTGGAGCGGAAGATCCATTTCTTCCAGATTTTCCAATAGCGGAGTCGCTGTAAACCGACTCTCAAAGCTTTCTGATGACAGATGTTCAGACTTTGTGGAATGGTGTTCCATGTTGATCGTCTCGATGAAAGCCCCTTCCGTTAGGGAGGAGTTTACTCACACCTCTGCAGCGGCTTCGCCTTCTTCAGACTGTGCCTGCTTTTTTAGCTCTGCGAATTCTGCATCTGTTGCCGCTTTTATGTTAGCTATGGCCTTCTCAGCCTCGGTTTCCTTGATTGTTTTCATCCTTGCTATGTCGCCCCTAACTTTCATCTTGGATATGGCCTCGGCTGAAACGCCAGCTGCGACAGCATCCGCGGCGCCTCTGGCAAAGTGCAGTATCGCAGAAAGCATCATATCCTGCTTCTTCAGGCTCGTATACGTGTCTATGTCATCGTAAGCATTCTGCCTCAGGTAGTCTTCTCTGAGCATTCTGCCTATCTCAAGGATTACTCTCTCAGAATCGGGAAGGGCGTCTGCGCCTACAAGCTGCACTATGTCCTTGAGCTCGCTTTCCCTTTGAAGGAGTTTCATGGCTTCCTTTCTGTTAGAAACGAATTCTTCGCTAACATTCTTTACATACCACTGTTCGAGCACGTCAAGGTAGAGGGAATAGCTCGTCAGCCAGTTTATCGAAGGGAAATGCCTTGATCCGGCAAGAGCTGCGTCAAGCGCCCAGAACGTTTTTACAACTCGCAGCGTGCCTTGCGAAACCGGCTCAGAGAGGTCGCCACCAGGCGGTGAAACGGCGCCTATCACGCTTGCAGAGCCTATCTTGCCACTCAACGTCACGACCTTTCCGGCTCTCTCATAAAATTCAGCAAGCCTCTTCGGCAGGTATGCCGGATAGCCCTCTTCGCCAGGCATCTCTTCAAGCCTTGCTGATATTTCGCGCATAGCTTCTGCCCATCTTGATGTAGAATCAGCCATAAGCGCCACGTTGTAACCCATGTCTCTGAAATATTCTGCTATTGTTATGCTTGTATAGATGCTTGCTTCCCTCGCTGCCACAGGCATGTTGCTCGTGTTTGCTATTAGCACTGTTCTTTCCATGAGCGGCTTTCCGCTCTTAGGGTCCTTGAGCTCAGGGAATTCGGTCAAGACCTCTGTCATCTCGTTGCCGCGTTCGCCCGCACCGCAATAAACTACAATATCGGCGTCGGACCATTTTGCAAGCTGATGCTGAATCACAGTTTTTCCAGACCCGAACGGCCCAGGCACTCCGGCTGTGCCTCCTTTTGCAATAGGAAAGAATGTATCAATTACGCGCTGGCCTGTTACGAGCGGCTCGTCCGCGCCTATCTTTGTCTTGTATGGCGCAGTCTTCCTTACTGAGCGCCTCTGCGACATGGCAACAGAAGCGATGCCTTTTCCTGTATCGACTTTAGCAACCCAATCGTCTACTGTAAACCTGCCGCTCCTTATCTGCTTAAGCTTGCCCTCTATACCAGCTGGCACCATAATGTAATGCTTTATCAGGTCTGTTTCCTGCACGTAGCCTATTATCATGCCCTGTTTTATCTGCTGCCCCTCCTTTATTGATTTTTCTGCAACAAATTCCCATTTTTTGTCGTGGCTTATTGCCTCGGCTACTATGCCCTTGCCGATGAAGGCGCCGCTCTTTTTTCTTATTACCTCAAGGGGCCTCTGAGTTCCGTCGTATATGTTGCCTAAAAGACCTGGACCAAGCTCCACAGAAAGTGGCATGCCTGTTGATTCGACAGGCTCTCCCGGCTTAAGGCCGTTTGTATCTTCATAAACCTGTATAACGGCTCTGCTGCCCCTGAGCTGTATGATCTCGCCGATGAGCTTCTGCCTGCCAGCCTTGACTACATCATACATCTTGCTTCCAAGCATCTCATTTGCGATAACAAGCGGACCAGAAATTCTCTCTATGTAACCCAATTAATCACCTAAGCGTTCTTCATAATGTCGACGCCTATAGCTTTTATTATAAGCATCTTAAGTGTTTCGCTGGTAGCTCCCTTCTCGCCATATTCAGGAATCTCTATTATGAGAGGCATGAGGCTGTTTGTGATAGCATTTTGCAGCTTCCTGTCTTTTATCTGCCTCACAAGCCTACTAGTTATCGCTATGAGCCCTATGTCCTGCCTCTGCAGAAGTCCTTTAAGAATAGATTCTGCCTCTTTGCCGTCAGCAGCTTGGAAAGCCTGCGTTATCCCGGCCAGCTTAAAGCCGAGCACAGGGAGCTCACCACCTATCAAAGCTATCTTGTAGCCCTTCACTGGTTCCATGTTATCAATTCGCTTATCTCGTCCTTGCTAAGGCCGTAGAGCATGCCCTTCGCAAGTATCCTTATTGTAAATACTTCTATTTCCTTGAGATACATATAAGCAAGTATCGTTGTGAAAGAAAGCACGCTGTGCCTCAACAGTCTTATGCTTGAGTTGAAGATGCTGTTTCTCATGCCGACCTCGAAGACGAGCATGCGTTTTGCCTCGTCCCTATTGTAAACCTCTATGGCGTGCTTCAGATCGAAACCCCTGAGCTGCGATGCGATCTCTTCGACGCTCTTCGAAGACTCGTAAATTTTTTCAAGCTCGCCGCTTTTGATGTCACCACCACCTATGAGAAGCTCCTTTATTACAGCAAAGCTTAGCTGGCGCCGCTTTGCCCTAAGCATTGTAAGGGCGTTTCTCATGTCTATATCCATCTTAGCTATCCTAGCAGCTTCAACGCCTATGTCCTTTAATGGTATAATTACGCGCCCAAGCTCAGTGTAGTAAACCTTGTCGAGTTCAGCGAGCGCCTCAAGGGAATTTCTGCTTTTCCTGTAGGCGTCTAGGCTCATCTGTATTGCTTTTGCATATGGCGAATTTGGAATAAGCCTTGAGAGCATTCCCTCAATAGTTTCTTCTCTAAAGACCTCCTTGATGACCGAAGCATTGTACATGCCATAGTCAACTATATACGGGGCTATGCTGTCGAAGGAGCGAGACTTCCCCTTTGCCTCTATAGCAATGCGCACGTTGTACAAATCCCACTTGCCTATTATGGCTCTGGTTATGCTCCTGTAGTTTGCAGGAGTTGCGGCCACAAGCCTGCTCAGGCTGATTGCAAGGCTTTTGCTGAGCACAAAATCAAGGAATTCAGGCTTAGTGCCTATGCCGCCGAATTCAATCATCTGCTCCTTGTATACCGTATTGAAGAGCAGGGATATGATGCTGCTTACGTCTTTTGCATTGATTATTGACTGCATTGTCTCCTTGCTGATAAGCTTCGACTCCATGGCCTTCACTCTTGCCGTGGAGTAGCCGAAGACCGAAGCAGCACTGTACCCAGACAATACCATCAGATTACCTTTTTACGCTTTTAATGGTGTGCGTGTTATGCTTTGCCTTGGCTGCTTTGCGCTTATCCTGCGCCGCCGCGCCCTTTGTGCTCTGCCCCTGCAAAGCCTCAGAAACAGCTCTTATGACGCTGCTTGAGTATCTCTCTACCATATCATGCAGTTTGCCGTCCAGTACCACTTTGCCATCATCGCTCTTTATAATGAAACCGTCCACGTCGCTTGCCACCACATCGATTCCATAGGCCTTGGCTGCGTTTGCATATTTTTTGTTGATCTCTATCTTTGCGCCATCAAGCTTCGCAGCATTCGCGAAAGCCTTCATGGCTGCGCCTAACAACTCAGCAATGTGCGACTCAAGTTCCCTCTCAATGAGCCTTTTGACAATCGCTGTTTCCTTTTCTGCAGCCTTGCTTCGGGCTTCTGCAATTATGCTCGCTGCCTCATACTCCGCGTCCGCCGCTCCGGAAGCTTTTATGTTTGCGGCATCGGATTCAGCCGATTTCTTCGCTTCTTCGAGAAGCTGTTTGGCCTTTGCTTTTGCTTCCTCAACGATGTGCTCCGCTTCGGCATCAGCCTCCCTTCTGATTGAGGCTGCGCTTTCTGCGGCCTTGCGCTCTATCTCCTTCTCTATAGCCTCTAAAGCCATGCAAGCCCCTTATATTATGCCAGCGTACAGCATGACCAGTATGGCTATGACGAAGCCGAATATCAAGAGCGTCTCAGGCAATACGAGGAAAAGCAGCACTATGCCCATCTGGTCAGGCTTCTCAGCTATCAAGCCAAGACCAGCGCTGCCTATACCTGATTGGGCCATGCCCGTGCCGATTGCCCCTCCAGCTATTGCTATGCCAGCTCCAATTGCCGCTATCGCGGCTTCCATTGTTATAGCCATAAAACCATCTATTCGTCTTTAGTATAAAACCTTTTGTAAGAGAAAGGCCTGAATTTTATTCCACCTCCAATGTAGAACTTCGAAAAGAACTCAACGAAGTTCAGCCTTATGCCTTGCACTATGCCCTCAAAGATCGCGAGTATCATATTAAGAAAGTGCAGCATTATGAATACAATGAGAAGAGCAATAAAGACGAGTATGCCGTGTGCAAGCGTAGGCGTGAATGCCATGTCTATTAGCATTGCTATTATTACGCTGCCGAGACCAAAGCCCATAAGCCTTGCGTAGCTTAAGGGATGAGTTATGAGGTTTGTGAGCTCGCTAGCCTCTATGCCGCTCAACGCGCCTGTTACGCCAAGGGCTATCACAGCTATTATCGCAGTTGGCAGCGCAAGCGCCGCGCTGAGAAGCCCGAAGAAGCCGCTAGCCACCGCCACTGTGCCAAATGCTATTGTGACTATTCCGGTAAGCTTACTGACAGCTAGCTTTTTCTTGTCGTGGTGATAGTCATTCAGGAAGCCGAAGAAAAGTCCAAGGCAGACCTGAAATATGCCGAAGAGTATGCTTATGCCTATTATTGCTGTCGCGTCTTTGAGCCAGCTGAATCCAGTAAACGTAGTGAAGTATTGGTTGAGCTGGAATCCAAAATACTGGTTTGAGAGGAAACCGAAGACTATCGCAGAGATAGAAGTGAGCTGCCAGATCTTCGCAGCATTGTGCACAAGACCTTCTGGATTTGTTATCTTTGCTATCCATGTCACAAATAGCAGCGAAGCCAAACCATAGCCGACGTCACTGACCATCA
This sequence comes from Candidatus Micrarchaeaceae archaeon, assembly GCA_038878295.1. Lineage (GTDB taxonomy): Archaea > Micrarchaeota > Micrarchaeia > Micrarchaeales > CABMGC01 > JAVZDR01. The sequence continues at coordinate 9,483 of JAVZVY010000019.1, forward strand.
GCCCGTAAAAGATTGGGAAAAAGATTATGAACACCCATGTGGGATCTATCTCGTCGCTCCTTGGCACCGAGTAGAATTCCATCATGTAGTCGAAGGGCTTCAGAAAACCTGGCCTTGAGAGCAGCGTCGGCGCCAATTCATCAGTTTTCACCGCTTCGATGCAGTATCTGCCATTCGCGGCTTTTCCTACGACCTCTTCAAGGCTTTCAATATTCCTCTTAGGAACCCAGCCCTCGACAACAAATGTGCTTTCAGTCTTCTTGAACATGCCACTTATTCCTGCTCTCGCGGCTTCTATTTCAAGCATTTCCTTTATGCCAGCGAGTTCATTGTAGTATTTCATACTTATGGCGTCTATCTCATCCGCAATCCTTTGCAGCTGTGCAGAATATTCGCCTTCGAGCTTCTCAGCATTCTTTAGCATTGCTTCGGGCTTTGTGTCGATGTACTTTCCGCCAAGGTCTATCTCCCTGATCTTTGCGCCCTTTATCGCTTCTTCTATGCTTGCAGTTTTCTCATAGGCAACGAGAAAGCCAACGTTTTTCTTGCCCGCCCCGGTTATAACTTCGGCCTTCGCCTTTGATTTTGAAATAAGGCTAGCAACCCTCTCCGCTTCTTTGCTCTCGGCTTCGAAAGCTCTGAACGAAAGAACCTCGCTTTTCAGTGCGCCAAAGTCAATGCCTGTACCTTCGAAAAGCCTTGCAACATGCTCTGCATTCCTCAGTGCAGAAATTTCGTCGTTGAGCCTTTTCCTCGAATCGTTAAGCTCGTATATCCTGCCTATAATTTCATAGCCATTGAGCTTTGCCAGAAGCGTCGCAAGGTCCATATGCGCCTCAAGGCGTGCAGGCCGTTTCCAGGCTTCGCTCCTCTTTTTCTTCCTTTCTATTATCTGCAGGGCTCCGCCGACCCTTATGAGCGCGTCAGAAACTTCGTTGATGAACCCAGAAGGTGCGTCGTCAGCCATTTGCAGGCTTGCCTTTCTTATATCAAGAACCCCGAGTCCGTGCATGGCTTTTACTATCGCCTGCTTGTCACTCTGCAGGCCTATGATTCTCACTTTCTGCATCTGCTCCGAATGTAGCATTTATGCACCTAAAATCAGTTTCGCAATCTCCTTTGCTATCTTTTTTCTGCTGGTCGCACTGAGTTTTAGCCTGCCTGCGCTGGCTGCTGCAGACTTTGCCTCAGCAATTTTTCTGCTTCTAAGCTCTGTGACAGCTTTCTCAGCATTTTCAAGAATTTCGCTTCTGGTCGACTTCGCTTTTGCCTCAGCCTCCGCAAGTATTGCTCTTGCTTTCTCTTTGGCTGCTGCAATCTTATCATTCTTTTCCTTCTCTACTTTTTCAATTAGCTCTTTTGCCCTGTTTTCAGCGTCCTGAACTTTATTTATTGCATCAGTGCCCTGCATCAAACCACAATTAGCTGCGAAACATATTATAATACAGCAACAATTTTAATAGTTAGCGCAGCCTCACAATTTACCTTCAGATGGAAGAGGACGCAAGATGCCATTTGCCTTGTTGTTTTCAATTGATACACTTCCATATATGGCTTCTAAAAAACGCCATTTTCTGAAGCAGCCAATGAAAAGGCAAAATATATAAAATCCAAAATTAAAGATGTTAATCGGCATTGGATGGAGACCGAAAAAGTCAGTGGAGCAGAAGGACTCGACAAATATGGCCTGACAGTTTCAGATATAAACGGCATACTTCAGCGCGCGGGCATAACGGAAGATATCAAGATAATAAGGATAGGCTCCCCGACCATCGAACTTCTCGGAAACAGTCTTGATTACCTCTCTTTAGAAGTAAAAGTGGCCAGCATAGCTTCAGGATCAGAATACCCGCTGAAGATATACCTAAGGATGGTGAATTCTTATGTAGAGAAGTTTTTCGGTGATATTGCTAACTACATAGCTAAAATAGGCGAAGATAAGTTCAAATACTACAGCAGGATGCCACTGAACAAAAGCGGCTATGATCCAAAGGACATAGAAGAAATAGCAAGCATACTGAAGCGCAATACCAACCCGGAGACGAGAGATCTGCTTTCCGTGAAATTTTCGAAGCTGACAACGCCAGACAATGAAAGAATCATGACCGTAGAGGTATTCACCAATTTTATATCTCAGAAGTATTTCGATATCATAATATTCTACGCCGCAATGGTTGAGCACCTGTTCGCTTATGCTGATGACACTTTGACGCTGCTGAGCATGAACACTACATCAGTAAATGCTGTTGCTAGCAGCACAGCAAAAAAGATAAAGCAGATTATCGAAAGTCTGAAGAGAAGAGATGAGGAGCCGCCAGGCTACTTATAGTGCATAGACTCTGCCCTGATTCTAGAAAAGGATATAAAGGTCAGGGCGCATATTATTGACGTGGTGCGCGGGTGGCTTACCGTTTCTAACGGAGGAAGCTCTCCCCATGCAGAGGTTGCGAATGCCCAAGGCATAATTCGATACAGAAACGAACCGCTGCCGCACATTGCGATGACAATACGAGCGTGCGGGTGCGGATGAAACGAATCGATGCGCAATCTGTGAGCATGCAAGGCGATATGCCGCTTAGTCGAATGCCACCTAAAACAGAAGGGAGGCTACGGCGCACCACATCCTATAAGCGAGCGGCTTCTTATCTATTGACTGCATACACTGCTGTTTTTTTGGCGGGGGCGGGATTTGAACGCGCGACCTCTAGATTTCTTAGCAATCATAGCAAAATGCTCATCACTCATAATGCTTGGCATATGAGTCTAGCGCTCTAACCAGGCTAAGCTACCCCGCCAACTATTATAGAATTGTCGGAAATATTATTATTGTTTTCTATGCCGCGCGGAGGCAATGCCAGAATGGTTAAAGCTCTTGTTTACAGTGGCGATGCTGACGACAAAATTGCAGACGCAATGCTTAAATTCGACAGAAGGGATTTCTTACCGGAGTCGCAAAAAGAATATGCGTATGTGGACGAGCCTCTGCCCATAGGAGAAGGCCAAACCACTTCGGCGCCGAGCATAATGGCATTCATGCTTAAGAGCCTTGAGCTGCGCAAAGGCATAAAGGTTCTTGAGGTCGGCACAGGCATCGGCTATCAGACCGCGCTTCTCTCGCATCTTGTCGGGAGTAGCGGCTCAGTAATAAGCATGGAAATATCAAAAAGCATCTTCGATTTAGCATCGCAGAACATAAAGGCTCACAAAATAAGGAACGTAAGGCTTGTCAATGCAAACGCCCTTGAAGCGTACGGACTCTATGCGCCTTATGACAGGATAATATTCTCTGCAGCTATCAGGAAGCTCGACAAGGATATTGCCATGTCACTCGTCGATAGCGGCATCATGGTTGCGCCAATTGGCGATTTCTTTGGCCAATACCTATACAAGATAACACGAGCTGGGCGCGACTTGAAAGCAGAGGCGTTGCTTCCGGTTGCATTCGTGAGCATCATCCAGTGATTTTTATCTGCGTAACACTATTTTTATATTATATATTTATATTTGTTCTGAGTAATTTTTGCATGGTCCTTTTTGCTGGTTTTATAGAATCGATCCTTAGTTTTACCGCTCTCCATATAAACCTGTACAATCCGCAGAACGTTGACGTATATTCAGCAATAGTCATTGCTCTCCTTTTGGGTTTCGTCCACGGCATAACCCCTGATGAGCACACATGGCCGATCACCTTTTCATACGCTGTCGGCAGTTACAGCACAAAGGGCGGCGCAAAGGCTGGGCTGATATTCTCTACAGGCTTTACAATCCAAAGAGCCGTGCTCTCTGAAGTCGCATACTTCGCGCTAGCAGGCATATTCATGACGTCCGCAGCGTTCGGCATAACCTACGTCATAGTCGGCATTGCAATGTTCGTTGCTGGCATGTACATAAAGAACAAGAAAATATACCCTCACTGGCACTGGCTTGAGGAAAAGCTTGGATGCTTTTTTGGCGTGCATAAGGCTGGCAGCAGGTGCTATAGGCTAGAGGAGGAGCACAAGCTCAATCCGATCGAATCTACTGATGCCACAAAGGAGCTCAGGGCCGTGCCGTCGAGGCTTGCATTCCTGCACGGCATTATAGCCGGCTTTGGCTTCGGCGCTTTTGCGCTAATAATCTATACCGTACTCTCGCCAGCAATGCCAAATGCATGGGTCGGCTGGATTCCTGGCTTTATGTTCGGCATCGGCACAATGATAATGCAGATACTGTTTGGAGCAGGCTTCGGCACTTGGCTTTCAAGGGCTAAGAGGCTAACTCAGAAGGGCATAGCCTTTGTCGCAAGGACCATAAGCTCTGATGTGCTTTTCTACGGAGGCTTGGCCTTTGTATTGGCCGGCATTTTAATACTTGCATACCCCAAAATACTTACCTACGGCATTTCAACCGGCATAAAGATACACAATTTGGGCAATCTGGGCATAGGCTTCTTCATAGTGATATTTGTTGTAGTAGTTATAGGGCTACTCTCATATCTCAGGGCTATGCGTATTGCGAGCGAGTCAAAGGCATTGTGCTGTGCAACAGGCTCAGCATAGCTGCCATGGTTCGTCTTCCGTCCATAGCTGATAAAAGCATTTAAAAAGGCCACGATTAATATTATTAGCGTGATCTATTGAACTTCAATGAATACGTGGAGAAGTACAGGCAGCTTGTTTACAAAACAATATGCGACTATGTGCCAATTAAGGAACCTAAAGAGCATTATGCGATAATGCGCGACTATATAGACAGGCAGGGCAAATACAGGAGGCCAGGCCTTGTAATGCTTACAGGCCAGCTTTTCGGAGCCCAGATAGACAAGCTTGTGCTTCCGGCAGCCGCTCAGCAGCTTTCCGAAGACTGGATACTAATGCAGGATGACGTTGAGGACGATTCCGACTTAAGACGAGGCAAACCCGCTGCCCAGAAGCTCTACGGTTGGGTGCATGCATTCAATGCATCAAACACGGGCCACATGGCCATGTGGAAGATGCTCAAGGACTATATGCTCATGGCTGGCCCGGAAATAGGCAACAGAATGTATGAGAAATTTTATGACATGCTTACTTATACAATGGAAGGCCAGTACATTGAAAACAACTTCATCCACTATACGAAAGATCTGAGCAAGGTCTCAGAAGATTTCTATTACAGGATTGCCGATAGCAAGACCTGCTATTATACTGTCTATGGCCCAATGCAGATAGGTGCTATAGCAGCCAGTAAAGACGACAGCACGCTGGCAATGCTTAAGGAGATAGGCAAGCCTGCAGGAGTCGCGTTCCAGATCACAGATGACATACTGGACATGGTTGCCGACGAGGCAAAGTTCGGCAAGAAAAGATATGGCGACCTCTACGAGGGCAAGGTAACGCTCATAATACTTCACACATACGCAAATGCAACCAATGAGGAAAAGGAAAAGATAAACAAAATATACGCTAAGAAAAGAAATGAGAAAACCCCAGAAGAGATAAACTTTCTTATAGAAATGATAAACAAATATGGCGGCATAGAATATGCAAAAGAGCAGGCAAGCAAATGGGGCAAAAGCGCCGAAGAAGCAATAGAGAAATACAAGGATAGCCTGCCGAATAACGAGTACCTGCCGATAATGGTCTCAGCAATAGAAGAACTGTACGTGAGGGAAAAGTAGACTTATTTTGATGATGGTGCCAATTTATATGGTTATTTGGGCTTGCTAGCTAAGACACCGCCCAAAATACGGTTGATATATGAAAACAAATAAAAATGCGGATTATGCACGGCCCGATCATGCCAGCTTTGGCTTTGGCTTACAAGGATAATGATGCAACTTCTTTGATACAAAAACGTCAGGGAGCTTACTTTCTTGCCAAGAGATCCAGAAACGCTGTTTCCATGATGTAGCAGATCTATTCTTCATGAGGGTTGCGATCGCCGGGATTTGAACCCGGGTCTTTGGCTTGGAAGGCCAAAGTCC
>JAVZVY010000020.1:0-15360 GCA_038878295.1 Candidatus Micrarchaeaceae archaeon
TTAGCCCCAGCCGGATTCGAACCGACGTACGCGGGTCCAAAGCCCGCGGTCCTTGGCCGCTAGACGATGGGGCTGCACATAGCATTAATAAGCAATAATTTATTTATATGTAATCAAAAATAACTCTTTGTGGTTGCGTGACTGAGAAACTCTACTGGAAGGACCAGTACATGAGAGAATTTGAATCAAAGGTCACAAAGGCGGTAGGCAACAGGATTTATCTTGAAAGCACCGCGTTTTATCCTACTGGCGGCGGGCAGCCGGCTGATACGGGCAAGCTGTTCATAAACGGCAAAGAGTATAAAATCAATGACGTTGAAAGCGAGGGCGACGAAATTGTGCATATATCTGATGCCGTATTTGACGTGCAGGCTGGCGCAAGCGCAAAAGGCATGATAGACTGGGATAAGCGCTATATGCACATGCGCCTGCATACCGCAATACATCTGCTTGACGCAATAGTAGAGAGATTCTATGGTTCTGGAATGATAACAGGAGGCCAGATATTCGACGACAGAGCAAGGATAGACGTTGATATGCCAGAGCTCAACAAGGAGAAGGCCGCAGAGATAATAACAAAGGCAAATGCTGAGGCTGCAAAGGGCTACAGAGTTTCAGCAAGGGAGATAGACAAAGATGAAGCGCTCAAAATGGAGAGGCTTGCAAGAACAGAGCCAGGTAGGGAGCTTATAAAATCCCTTGACAAGGTAAGGGTCGTAGAAATAGAGGGCCTTGACATGCAGGCTGACGGAGGCACTCATGTGCGAAACACGAATGAGATAGGCACAATGCTTCTTTCTAATTATGAGAACAAAGGCAGGCACAGCAAACGCGTAGAAATAAGGCTGCAGAATCAGTAAGACCTGGCAAAGTTCGCTATGTACTTCGCAGGCTTGTCGCAGTATATGCACTTCATGCCCTTTTGCATGGATCCGTTTTCTTCAAACGGCAAGTTTGTTATCTTTGCACTTGTCTCTTCCTTTATCTTGTCCTCGCACTCCCTGCTGCCACACCACGGTGCCTGAACGATTCCTGGCTTTTGCGCCTTAAGCAGCTTTTTCATTTCCGAATAGCTGCTCGCTTTGTGCATATGGGCCCTCATGAAATTCAGTGCGTTTTCATAGAGCTTGTTGTGTATCTCATTGAGCACAAGGTCTATCTTCTGGGTTATATCGGATATGCTTGTTGCGGTCTTTGCGCCTGTGTCACGCCTGGCTATGACAACCTCTTTGCCATCGACCTCCTTAGGCCCTATTTCAAGCCTTATCGGAACTCCTTTGAGCTCCCAGTCGTTGAACTTGTAGCCAGGAGTGTAGCCCTCCCTGTCGTCTAGCTTTACCCTAAAGCTTTCCTTGAGTATAGACTCGACCTTTCTCGCATATTCCAGCACTTTTTCGGCGTTGCCGCTCTTGAATATGGGCACTATAACAATCTGTATGCGTGCAATTCTTGGCGGTATTATTAGCCCTTTGTCATCGCCATGAGTCGCAATCATTACGCCTATCTCCCTTGTCGATATCGCATATGTGTTCTGCCACACAAATTCCTTCTTGCCGTTTCTGTCAAGATAGCTTATGCCGAACGCCTTAGCAAAGTTTTGACCGTCGAAGTGCCAGTCAGGACCTTGTATGGCCCAACCATCTGGCATTATGTGCTCTATGCTGTAGCTCTCTACAGCGCCAGCAAACTTCTCCTTGTCTGTTTTCTTGCCGACTATGCCGGGAAGCGCGAGGTATTCTTTAAGCGCCTTCTGATATATGCCAAGTATTATATCGCGCTCGGCGCGCGCCTCCTTCTCAGTCGCGTAGGCGCTGTGGCCCTCGTTCCAGAGGAATTCCCTGCTCCTTATAAATGGCGTAGGGTTCTTGAACTCCCACCTTACGACGTTGTTCCATAGATTGTACCTTATCGGCAGGTCGCGCCAAGACCTTATCCACTTCGAAAAGCTTGGGTAGATGATCGTTTCAGATGTGGGTCTAACGGCAAGCCTTTCGCTGAGCTTGCTGCTGCCGGTCTCGGTGACCCATGCAACCTCTGGCACAAAGCCTTCTAGATGTTCCTGCTCCTTTGCCAGGAAATGCTCTGGTATGAAAAGCGGAAAATAAACATTGTCTATGCCTGCCTTCTTGAACTCTGAATCAACAGCGCCAACAATGCGCTCCCAGACAGCATATGCATCTGGCCTGAATATTATTGCGCCAGAAACGTCGCTGTAATCGATGAATTCTGACTTTATGAGCACCTGCGTGTACCATTCAGAAAAGTTTTCTGATTTCTTTGCCGTTATGCCTTTCTTTTCTTCTTCCAAGCAAACACCATCTGCACTATATAGTTCAATATAATTTTATAATGTGCGTGTTAGCCTCCCTGAAATATGGATCTCAATATTAGGCTTGCATGGCCTGCTTCCCTTAGGCGCCTGAGAGAATATGCGAGCCACTCTTTGCCGAATGGCACATAGATGTACATGCTGTAGCCTCTGTTTGCAATCGAAAGGGCGAGCTTGGGCCTTATGCCCTTAAGCATGCCGAACATCACCCTGCGCCTGCGCCTCTGATTCTCGTCAATTGCTATATTGATCATCTTCTCGTCGTGAGTTGCGATCATGAATTTTTCGGCGTGCATGAATAGGTATTGCATAAGCTTCACATAGTTTGCATCCTTCTTAGCACGGCCGCTGAATGCAACATTGCTGCTTTCTGTATAAGCCCCTTTGACAAGCCTGACAACGCCGCCTCTTGCAACTATCCTTTTTAGATCATCATAGCTTCTTTTGAGATTAGCTTGCACGCAAATGCCTATGTTGTTGCGCCTCCCAAGAGCCTTGAGGTATGCGCCAATTGTTGCATCCGCATACTTTGATTCCTCAGCATCAAGCCATACAAAGATATTGTTTGAGGCCGCAAGATCTACTACTTTTATGTAGTTTTTGTAGAATTCGGACCTGCTTATTACTAGGCCAAGCTGCGTCGGCTTCACCGACAACTGCGCATCTATGCGATTTCTGCGTATGCTTTTTATGAGCTCTGCATAAGTTGCAACTGAGCGGTTTACATCGTCTACAGAAGAGAAGTTTTCGCCAAGGTAGTTCAGTATGGCTTTTTCGCCAAGGGCATTGATGCGAATTGCTGCATTTATCGCATCTTCGACCCTCGTGCCTGCTATCCATTTCCTTGCAAATATTACACCAATATTGCCAAGCATCGACATCATATCCCAAATTGATGAAGCTCTGCTAAGAGTTTCGAGGCGTTCTTGAATAGAAAGCTGTGCATGCCGGATTCTCTAGCACCTGCAACATTTTCAGGCTTGTCATCTGTGAAAAAGACTTCGCTAGGTTCGAGGCCCATTTTCTCTGATACCCGCAAATATGCGGCCTTCATCGGCTTGGTGAGACCGATGTAGCACGAAGCAAAACGATAGTCCATAAATGTGATCCAGCGCATTCCTGCAACATGCTTCCATCTTGATTTGTCTATATTTGAAAAGATAGCCGTAATGTAACCACTCTCGTGGAGCTTTCTTGCGAGTTCGACAGTATCTTCATTAATGCTTGCGGTTTCTTTGAAAAATTCAAACCATTTCATATCCTTTGGACTTGCATTCACAATCTCCGCAAGACTGGTTTCGAACTCGGCTTTAGTGATCTTTCCTAACTCGAAGGCTGTTAGCTGTTTGCGGATAGCATTCTCAATTGTGCTTGCATCTATGCCAAATTTTTTTGACAGGTACTCGAAGTACCACTTATTATTATAATTTAAAATAACTCCTCCAACGTCAAACAGAATGCATTTTATAGCCATTAGATCAACTTTTTACGGATATATCATCAAACTGTATGTGCAGCTTTTCTGAGAGCAGTTTGGGTCTTATTTTCATTACTGCGTTTGAAGCGCCTGCCGCAGCCCATACATATTGGAATCTAAGCAGTGATTTGTCTGCCATTACAGTTATGCCTTCCTTGTGCGGAAACGGAGGTACACCGCCTATAACATACCCTGTTTTTTCCTTTACTTCTTCAGGATCCATTATATGCATCTTTTCTGCACCGAGAAGTCTCTTCAATTTTGCGGTGTCTACTTTCTTATCGCCGCTCAGCACTGCTACGACCGTCTTTTCCTTGCCGCCCGCAACATAGCCGAATGCGATGCTCTTTGCTATTTCAGCAACTGTGCAGCCCAGCGACGCTGCTGCTAGGGCAGACGTCTTTGTGCTCTCTGGAGCAAGCTCTACAATGTGCGCGTCAAGCATGTTAGAGCTTATAAAAGACCTTACGTCAGCGACATCCATAAAACAATTTTTCATGACAAAACAAATATAAATGTATAAAGGCAAAGAATTGCGTAAGGGGTTGTGGCGTAACCTGGCAGCGCAGCAGGCTCCAGATGTTTAAAATTTTGTGAGCATCGTGCGATGATGAGGATTTGGAGCTATGAAAAATGATGAATAGCCAGAAGTCACCTGTTGGTCTGGGTTCAAATCCCAGCAACCCCACTCAAACTGTCTTATAATACAAAAAGCATATAGATGCGCTTAGCTGCGCTTATCGATAATTTTCTTTACCTCTTTTATAAATTTGGCGATGTCGCTTAAGTTGCTCGCCTCTCCGAAAGTTTCCTTGTCGTAGTGCATGTCGAAATATGCGTGCACTAAGGAATCCCTAAGGGCCCTTCTTTTCCTGAAGCTATTTATCACTTCTGCGCTCAACACGTTGCTGAGCCCATTTGCGAGAGGTTCTTCGCCTCCCGCTATGCCAAAATCCAAACCTTTGTAGAGCAGCGCCATGACCTCCAATTCTATGTCACTTATGAGCTGCACATACCTTTCGACAGCGGCCTTCGTTTTCATGTCTGATGCAGCATATTTGGCATAGCTGCTTGGCACGATCTCCATCAGGGCATTTGAATAGCGCTCCAAATCCGTAAGCCTTCTAAGAATGCGCTCTTTGTCGATCATTTTTCCACCAGAGGCGCATCAAGCATAGGCTTCAAGTCTGACCATTTCTGCAGAAGCTCTGCAGCCAGTTCTTTTATATCGAAGCCGCGCCTTGCATATATTAACTTGCACTCGCTCAACATCCTGCTTTTCATGTTCAACGGCATATCGTCGAAAATGACAAAGTCAAACTTTGGGTGCTCCGGCACTAAGCGCTCAAATCTCTCAAGCATAGCGATTCTGTTAGCTATGCCTGGAGCAACAATTGCTATGTCAACATCGTGGTATGGCTCCTTTCTTGCATAGCTTCCAAATAACAGCAGTGCAGCTACGCCTTTTTCTTTCTCAGCAATCTCCTTCAGCTTTTGCAGTGCGGCATCTATTTTCTCTTCATTTTCAACCCACATTACGATGGCTTCTTCTGCGGCTTTGCTTATAGAACCGCGCCCGTAGCCAAAGCGCTTCATTGCGAGCTCCCTCCATTTTTCAGCTACTCTATCGTCGATGTAGATCTTAGTGTCCATGATATAACTTTAGGGATAAAGATATTTATATCTTTGCACATGTTGATGCGACAGCTTGGTATACATGTCAGAATGTATTTAGGAAGCAATTATATCGTTGTTTCACCAAAAACGATGCGCAACGCTTATTAACTTTGCTGCGCAAATCTGATTATGGCAAGCTTATCGACGCCACAGCAACAGGCGGGCATACTCAGTTTTTACGATGCTCCTGAGAAGGGGCCGCGCGTTAACGTCAAAGCAGTGATAATACTTGTAGTTGTGTTTGCGCTTATTATAGCTATATTCGATCACGTAGCTGCAATCTGATCCTTCGCTCAGTTTCTCTGCCTTATTGCTTCCTTTGGCTGCAACGCGATGTTTATCTTGGTGTTGCACTTTGGGCATCTGCCATCTGGAGTGATGTTGTATTCGAGTATGTCGAAGACGAATCTTTTTATGAGTAGGGCGCCGCATTCTGGGCAGTATGTGTTCTCGTATTTGTGTCCAGGCACGTTTCCAAGATAGACGTATTGCATTCCTTCTTCCTTTGCAATTTTGTAATGCGCCTCAAGCGTCTTAACCGGCGTTTCTGGAAAATCGAGCATCTTGAAATCAGGATGAAATCTTAAAAAATGAATTGGCACATCTGGACCCAAATTGTCGTATATCCATTTTACCATTTTCCTTGCTTCATCGAGGGAGTCGCCGACCTTAGGCACGACCAAATCTGTTATCTCAACGAATATGCCTTTCCTTTTCATCTCAAGCAGTGCATCGAATATCGGGTGCTCCGATACTATCGATATGTACTTTCTAGAGAATTGAGTGTTTGCATCGCCTTTGAAATCAACAGTCATTGCATCTATGTAGCCTGATGCTGCATCCACCGCTTCAGGAGTCATGTAGCCGTTGGTTACGAACGTGTTGAAGATGCCTGCTTTGCGTGCCTCCTTCGCGACGTCGATGGCATACTCCATGAATATCGTCGGCTCGTTGTATGTGTAGGTTATTCCATCGACAGCATATCTTTTTCCAGTTTCAACAAGCTCGTCCGGCATTATGTCTGTGCCAATGAGCTCGCGCTCGTGGCTTATGTCCCAGTTCTGGCAATAGAGGCAATTGAAGTTGCAGCCGACAGTGCCTACGCTGAGCATAGAAGCGCCAGGCTTGTAGTGGAAGAGAGGCTTCTTCTCTATTGGGTCTATGTTGAGTGCCGCTATGTGCCCGTATACAATGAGATATATTTTGCCGTCCTTGTTTGCCCTTACGCCGCAGAAACCTTTCTGGCCCTCGCCTATGTTGCAGCGCCTCGCACAAAGATTGCAAACAGCCCTTTTGTTTGGCATCTGCTGGTAAAGTATGCCCTCCTTTTCCATAATAATATTATATAGAGAAATAGAAATAAAAGACAGCTTGTCAAGCTTTCATTGCTTCGGAAACGCTTTCTAGCATCTTCTTCTGACCAACTCCGTATTCCTTGACCTTCTCTATGTCCAAGCCGCTTTTCTTGGCTATGTTCTCCACGACCTTGAGCATGAGGTTTCCGCCAAACTCTATTATGCCGCTTGTTATGCGCCGGGTCACTGCATTGCCCTTGCCTTCAGCCTTTGCATCCCTTGCTGCCATCTTTGCGAGATGCCTATATGATGCGTAATATACCGCAAGCATGCTCTGCGTGAGCGCTTCCCTGTTTAGAGATCTAGCCTTTATCCTGCCAAGAGGCACGTTGAGCATAGGCGTAACAGTGAACTCGAAGGGTCTGCCGTCGACGAACGAGTTGCTCAGCTTGTTTATCAGAGCGACTGTGTCCCAGTTGTCCTCGTCAGTCTCGCCCTCCTGGCCAACCTGCACCGTGAATGCCGGCCGCCAGTAGTATTTGGTTTCTACTTCGACACCCTTCCAGACTATCTCCTGCCAGCTGCCGTCGACGCCTATCTTTAGCGGCAGGGTCTTTGCTGGCATGTGTCTCTTTGCAAGCTCCTCGCTGCCGGTTTCCAGGCCAGTCTGGACGCCTATCCAGTTGTCAGGACCAGCATGCATGATCTTTGAAAGTTTTTCGATAAGTTCGGGGAAGCCAGCTGGTATTGAAATCCTTGCATGTGTAGGGTTTGAGGTCTTTACCCCTGGTATTGACATCACCGCTTGCATAAGCTCTACGAGCGCTTCCTCGTTAGGCTCGAAGAACTTGCCATGCTTGTAACCGAAGAATTCGTCGCTGTGCAGCCACGCCTTGCTGCTTCCGCCTTCCCTTACATTTACCTCTATTTCCTTCCTAATCATGTCCAATGTGTAATATCTTAACGGTCTCAGCGTAACCTCGCAGAAGTCGCATCCAACGCCGCAGCCACGCATCACCTCAACCAGCGATTTTATGCTGGGCCTGACTATTGTTGGTATCTTGTCTAGACTAGGATACGCCCCGTAAGAGGTCCTTGCAATGTATCTGTTGTCGTCTACAGGCACCATGTGGAATGTGCTGTCAAAGGTTATGTAGCCTCTTCTGAACATGTTTGTGTCTATGCTGTCTGTTGCAACCTGTTCGAAGAGCTCGTTTGCAACGTCGTCTATCTCGCCTTGCACAGCATAGTCTATATTCTGCTCTGCGAAATCGTCGCTCATTACTGTGAAATCCCAAACACCCGGGCCACCAACTATAAGCTTTGCCTTTTTTCCAGCTCTAAGCTTGTTTAGATAATTTATTAGATCGTACCATTCTTGGCGCACCCATGCATCCGGATCGCTAAAGAGCGCAGCATAAGACATAGTCAATGGGCCTATGCCGTAAGGGTCCATCGTGCTGACGCCTATTACCTCTGTTTTGTCATCTATGAACCTATGCGCGTTGAAAATGTCTGTAACCGCTATTTCATCCTTTGAATGCTTCTGCAGCAATGCTGCCTCTAGCTTTCTTACAGAGTATGGCGCATGCAGAAGCTGGCCGTCTGGATATGTCTTTGGAGGCTTGCCTCTCAGAAAATTGTAGATTGCTCTGGGCACGCTCTTCTTCGGAGCGCTCGGTAGAAAGTCAAGTAGTGGGAAATCCCTAAAAGTATATATTAGCGTCGAATCCGCTACCAACACGTATTTAGCCATCGCTACACCAAATTTTTTCTTGAGTCTATGCAGAAATAAAAAACACGCAAAAGCCAAACCATTCAAATTAAAATAAAAAGAATATGGCAAAAAAGATATAAAAAAGTTGGCATGGCAAATAGGCATATGCATTATAAGGCAATTTTGCGCCTTGCGGTATAAGCTAACATATAAAAATGTTAAAGGCATAAATCCGATGGTGCGAGTGACTTTGCGATGCCTGAAAGGGTATTTATAGTGCATAGGTGGGGTGGCAGCCCGTATACAGACTGGTACATATGGTTTGCCAACATGCTCAAGGAAAGGGGCTTCGAGGCTTTTGTTCCTAAAATGCCAAATCCTTCAAAACCGAGCATAGAAGCCTGGGTAGACGCGCTTGGCAAAAGCACAAAATATCTCGATAGCCATACATACCTTGTTGGCCACAGCATAGGCTGCCAGACAATACTCAGGTTACTGCAGAAAGAGTCTTCAGGGCATATAAAAGGCATGCTTTTTGTTGCGCCGTGGCTGCGCCTCAAGGATGCAGCATACGATTCCGACGAAGACAGGGATATTGCTGCACCATGGCTTAATACTCCGATAGATTTTGATGCAGTAAGGGCTAAGGTTGGAAGTATAAGAATAATCATGGCTAGAGACGATCCTTATGTGCCCGTTAGCGACTCTGCGGTATTTAAAGAAAAGCTTGGTGCAAAGGTAAACATAATGCCGCTTAGTGTGCATTTCACTGAGGATGATGGCTATAAAGAGCTGCACGTTGCGCTCAATGAGTTCATGAAGCTGGTAAATGATGTTGGGCCGCAGCTGCAGGATTAGTCTAAAGAAGCGTGCAAATGTTTATGACCGAAGAAAGCAGATATAGGAAGCTAACAAAAGAAGAGGAATTAGTGATAGTCTACAAGGGCACAGAGAGACCCTTCAGCGGCGAATACTACAAGAATTTCGACAAAGGCACGTACATATGCAAAAGGTGCGGCGCTAAACTTTATAGATCTGAAGACAAGTTCGATTCAGGCTGCGGGTGGCCGAGTTTCGACGACGAAATAAAGGGTGCTATAAGAAGAGTGCCGGATCCTGACGGAATAAGGACCGAAATAGAGTGCGCGAACTGCGGCGCACACCTGGGGCACGTTTTTACAGGCGAACACTTTACGAGAAAGAATGTGAGGCACTGCGTTAACTCTATATCGCTTATTTTCTTGCCTGATTCTAAGTGAGGGCCATGCAGCAGAAAACCATATACTTTGGCGCAGGATGCTTTTGGTGTACAGAAGAGGTCTTCAAGCTTTTTGATGGAGTGATTAGCACGACACCAGGCTATGCGGGCGGCCACAAAGAAAATCCTACTTATAAGGAAGTCTGCTCAGGCACTACAGGCCACGCTGAAGTAGTCAAGATTGTATACGATAGCGCAAAGATAAATTTGGACAAGTTACTTGACATTTTCTTCGCGATGCATGATCCAACATCGCTTAACAAGCAGGGCGAAGACGAAGGAGAGCAGTATAGATCGACAATAATGTATGTTGATTGCTCTGACCTGAAAACGATAACCAAACACATTGAAAAAATAAGCAAGGATTATGAGAAGCCAATTGTTACAAAGGTTGAAAGGCTGAAGAATTTTTACGAGGCTGAGAATTACCACAAGGATTATTATGAAAACAACAGGTTGCAGCCTTACTGCATGCTTGTGATAAGCCCTAAAATCAGCAAAATAAAGAAGAAATTTGGAGTTTAGGCTCAATGTATTGATAAGCATGAATGGGCCCGGAGAGATTTGAACTCTCGACCTTCCGATTTTTGAGAGCGACGCTCATATCAGTCGGACGCTCCGACCAGGCTAAGCTACGAGCCCACATTTTTAATATGCACGATTCATTTATATTGCTTTTTGCTTCTCCTTTGCGGCTGCAGCGAAGAGCTTCAAATCTGAAAGCATCGCAGGCTCAAGCTTCTTAAGGCGCAGCACTGCCGCAGGATGAAACGTAAGCATAAGCTTTGCGCCATCCTTTTCGAAGATTTTGCCGTGGTTTTCATTTACGCTTCCTATTCCTAGGATGGCTTTTCCAGCTACGCTGCCAAGAAGCAAAATGTACTTTGGCTTTATTATAGCTATTTGCCTCTCAAGAAAAGGAAGGCACGCACGCACTTCTGTATCAGTAGGCTGCCTGTTTCCGGGAGGAAAGAATTGCACAACGCTCGTTATGTATACCTTCTCGCGTTTTATGCCAACCTTTCTAAGCATCGAATCCAGAAGTTGACCGCTCCTCCCCACAAACGGCCTTTGCTGGGCGTCCTCCTGCACGCCTGGAGCTTGCCCTATTACCATGATCTTTGCGTCTAGCGGCCCTTCGCCTTTAACAAACTTTTTGCTTAATTGCCAGCCTTTTGCCAATGAAAGCTTTTCGTACTCTGCATTTAGCGCATCCATCGCTGCAAGCCTCGATGCATACTCGTCAGCAGCTTTTACAAGCTCTCTTGTGTCCTTGAACGAAGCCTTGATCATTGCGCTGTCATAATCAAGCCATTCATAGCCAATATGCTCTTTTGATATTCTGATTTTGCTGTCTGGCTTCACCTCGCCGAGGAATACAGTAAGTGTCTTAAGCACGCCCACCTTGCCTTCTCTGAAGAAGTATTTGTATACGCGCTTAAAGAAGGGCTTCACTTCTGGCTCTATGCCTGCTTCTTCCTTAGTTTCGCGCATCGCTGCATCATGTGCGGTCTCGCCCTTTTCTATATGGCCCTTCGGTATGTCAAGCCTTCCGTCATCGCGCTTAAGGAACAGGAAGAACCTTTTGCCGCCTTCTGTTTTGTATACGAAAATGCCGGCCGAATATTCGAATTTCATGCATGCACCACTCTGCTGGCTATACAATAGGCACTTTTAAGGTAATTAGCTTCTGTTCTGTTCGTATAAAGCGCATTGGGAAAATTTAGCAAAGCTGTGTAAAAGCTGTCGTAGCCACAAGATATTCCTGCAATGTTCTTTGCAGGCATAACCACATAAGCATCCGCGAAGACTGCACTTTCATTGACTGTGTATGCGAGCTCTGTGCTGTATACAAAGAACCTTGTGCCGTTCGATTCGACTTCATATATGCTTGATGGAACACCGTTTGTATCCATGGCATTCATGCTTCCGATAAGAGTGGTGTTTTTGAGAAGATCGCGCGTTATGCTTGCGTTTGGTCGCGTCACAAGCACAACTATCGGGCTTTGGTTTGTAAACGTCTTATTCGAGAGCAAAAACAGGGCGCTGTCCTGTGTCGCCTCCGAGAAAACTGAAAAATTCATGCCGCTGCCTATCTGTGAAAGATCCGACTGCAGAGGTTTGCTGGAAAGAGGATTGAATGCGGCGTGGTTGTATATCAGCATTGGAGAGATATTGAGCGCAGTTGAGTAGTCAAGAGTCATTGCAAAATAGGCAAAAGCCAGCGCGGTAACAATAATTATTTGAGGCAGCGCAGAACGAAGGCTTGCATAGCCAAGCACGTCAGGTTTGCTTTTCTTTTTTGCGGCTGGCATGGCGAGCCCGAAAGTCCAAGCGGCAAAAAACATTATAACTATGTCTGCATAGAATGCGAGTATGCCGGCGAAATTGTGGACGAAAGATGCGGCTGCGCTCGGTCCGTTTGCTATCCATACGTAGCCTATTGCAGACATTCTAGCTACGTTGAGCAGAAGGAGCAGAGCAAATCCGGCAATTATCCAATATATCTTTCTTGAGAGCCGCCCATTGAAGAAGTACGCAATAGGTATCATGAAAAAGATTATGCCTATTAGCATGCCTATGCCTGCGCATGTTGTGCCTATACCTATCACGTAGCTGCCAGCTTTGATTGATAGCGGAGGCAAATAAACCGCACTTTTGTCAAATGCGTGTATTATGGAGTAGACCACGACGGTGTTGAGGCTTGCAAAATCTTGGTTGAGTCCGATTACTGGCATAAAAAACACAGGAGACGCAAAAATTGTGTATATGAGCACGCTCTTGAATTTGTTGATGTTGTCAAAGCCGAAAAGGATTATAGCCATTGCGGCGATGCCTATTGGCAGTATGAGCATGTATACCTTGAAACTTATGTAGAGCATTGATAAGAAAAATCTAAGGTACAATGAGATGATGATGAAAGCGCCGAAGAGGCATACGCCGAGAACTGTGCTCTTTGCGCTTATTTTAGGCTTAATTTTGTTCTTCCCTAGGAAAAGCGCGAAGAGAGGCAGCATCAACATCGGCACTATCGAGTAGGTCGTTGGATCTGTATCCAATATGGAAAATGAGGTTATCGAAAACGCGGTGATGAGCATTACAATGATTGATATGGCAAATACAACAATTCCAACGCCCTCTGCATAATGCCTCATACAGCGCACCGAATAATTTTGTCCTCAGCCGATATAGGCTTCATCATATTTCAGCAGTTACTCTTTTCTTCATGGGACGTTACTATTTGTTCTTCTTGCTTTTTATATTTGCGCTTAAAGCCAGGAGGGGGATTTTCGTATAGGATATGTCGAACCCCCCTGTGCCGCTCTGCAGGCGGCCGCATAGCCGATCTGTCATCCTGGCCCATTATTATAAATGTGAAAAGGGATATAAAGATACTCTATAATATTTATAGTGGTGCGTTCATGGAAAATGCGTTTGAGATTCTTCCTAGGGAATTTATATCTGCGGCTAAGTTCTGCGATTATAAGACGCCTGTAATGAGAATTGTCGATGATGTAAAAAAGTTTGGAGCGGTTATAGTCACTAAGCAGGGCAGTTACTTTGGCGTTGTCGATACAAGAACAATGGCCAGGACGCAAAGATCGAAGCTTACAAAGAACTTTCCGGTAGGGAAACTCGCAGTCAGAGCGCCGCTCATTGATGAAGGCACATCAATAGAAAATGCCATATTGCACTTCCACAACACTTCGATAAAGGTTTTGCCGTATGTTGAGAAAAACAAGATAAGGGGCGTAATAAGAAGGGAGAAAATACTAAGCGCAATGCTATCGCTGCATATGCTTTCCAAGTTTAAGGTTTCTGAAGGCATGTCAGCACCAGCAATAGGGATAGACAAGAATGCTAATCTGGCGCAGGCGATAGCCATAATGCGAAGCAACAACATAAACAGGCTGCTTGTTATGGACAATAGTACGGTATTTGGCATACTCACGTACGCTGATATAATGGGCATGCTGTCAAAACCTTCTGAAAGGATGCCGGAATCAAAATCTGAAAAGTTCTCTCTGAGCAATATAAGCGTAAGCAGTGTCTGCGCCAAGGGGGTATACAGCATAGAGCAGGAGAGCAGCATCGAGGATGCGATGAGGCAGTTCCTTGAGAAGGATATATCATCCCTGCTTGTCACTAGAGATGGCAAGCCCACGGGCGTGATAACTGTAAATGACGTGTTTGGCGTAGCTGTGGCAAATTCAACTGCTGCTGAAAACAATATAATAATATCCGGGCTAGACGATTACACTAGGGAATACGAAGACGAGATAAGGGGAGAACTTGACAAGGTAGCAAGCAAAGTTGGGAGGTTCAACAAGCTTAAAGTCGATTCCATAGCCTTGAACGTGAGAAGAAGAAGGGAGAGGAATTATGAGATGAAAGCCAGGGTGATGCTGAACAAGAGAGGCAGCATAATTGTTTATTCTAATGGCTACACCATCAACGAAACCCTAAAAGATTTAGTTGATAAGATTTATAAGAAGGTAAAGACAAGGAAGGAGGAAATTGTAACCTATAAAAAATCTAAAGTTGGCGCATATGGCGAGGTATAAACTGCAGTCGAGCTTCGAGCTGCTGATTACGCTCTCGCTCGGGCTTGCTATACTGCTACCGATAGTGGTGCTTGCGTTCCTGCAGATGGCAAGCGCTACATCGTCTCTTGCAGCCATAGAATCACAGCAGGCCGCATCGAAGTTATCAAGCATAGCAACGCTCGTCGGAAGCGAGGGGCCTCCGGCAAAGCAGCTTGTTCAAATCGAGGTTCCGCCAGGAGTGCAGTATATCTATGTGGGCACTACAAATGGTGGCATAGGCCACGCAATAACATTTGTCATAAGGTCTGGATCTGGACTCAACTATGTCACTTCTTACACGCCAGTCAACGTGAGCGGCAATCTCGGCGGGATAGTCTCTACTGGCACATACCTTGTAAATGTGAGCGCCACATCTACATGCCCATTCCAAGCGCCAGTGCCTTGCGTATACATATCGCCTTCATAACAAAGTTGATTTAATGCCCAATGGAAAGCCGCTGGAAAGCGTAGCATGCTGCGAAATTGCCTCAGGGTGCGGATGCAATGTTTAGAAAAGCGCAGTTTTCTGTAGAGTTCATGATCGTCTTCTCATTCGTACTGCTTGTCTTCCTATTCCTCTTTGCAATGATAACTTCGCAGAGGTCGCTCGGCCTGAGCGACCAGCTCTTCTCGCAGATGCAACTCATAGCGCAAAGCATCGCATTGCAGATAAACAACGCCATAAGCGCAGGCAGCGGCTATTCAACTTCAATGCACATAGGCACGACAGTCGGGCTTGTGCCATACAACCTTACAATAACAAAGAATGGCATGATAATAGTGAGTGCATATGTGGGCAAGCAGCTGACGCAGGCAAGGGCATATTCAATGGCAAAGAGCATAGTATCGTCGCCAAGTTTCGCGACAAGCAGCAGTCAAGCCTACTTAATGCCGATACAAAATGGCACACTTTACATACAAAATTCATATGGAACAATATGCATTGATTACAGCTGCCAAAGCCCAACGGCAAGCACGCCGCAGCATATCAGCATGACAGAACAGAATGTTCATGTGGCAA
>JAVZVY010000021.1:0-10827 GCA_038878295.1 Candidatus Micrarchaeaceae archaeon
GGCTGCGCAGGTTGCTCATGCTTCATTAATGAGCTACTTCGAAGCAGAAAAGGCCGACAAGTCTATTGCTCAAGAATGGATAAACAGCGGCGAGAAAAAGATTGTGCTTAAAATAGATAGCGAAGACGCGCTGAAAAGGCTTTACGAAGCGTTCAAATACAAAAAAATTCCTTGCGCTCTTGTAAGCGATGCTGGGCTCACAGAGCTTCCTCCTGGCACAAACACTGCTCTTGGCATAGGCCCTTGGCGCGCAGAAGAAATAGACCAGTTCACAAAGAACCTGAAGCTGCTTTAGCCGACAATAGTGAGCCATTCGCTGAACATGCTATCTTTTCCATGGACAACATTTGAATACTTATCAGAAAGCATTTTCGTTATAGGCCCTGGCTTTCCATTTCCTATCTTTATGCCATCTATATTTACTATAGGCGTAATTTCTGCGGCAGTTCCTGCAAAGAATACCTCATCGGCGGTGTACAGCTCCTCTTTGTGTATAAGCTTCTCGTAAACCTCCAGACCAGCGCCCTCGGCTATCTTCATAAGTGAATCTCTGGTTATGCCCATGAGTATGTCTGCGCTTTCATCTGGTGTAATCAGCCTGCCATCCTTGACGATGAATATGTTTTCGCCTGGGCCCTCAGCTACATAGCCATTTGAAGATAGAAGTATCGCCTCATCAAATCCTGATGCTCTTGCCTCATTGTTTGCTATTATGGAGTTTATGTAGTTGCCGCTCGCCTTAGCCTGCACTGGGAGTATTTCAGAGTTTATTCTGCGCCACGAAGAAATTTTGCATTTTATGCCGGTCTCCTTGCCCTTTCCGAAATAAGCACCGAATGGAATAGCAGCAATAAAAACGCTGACCTTTTTGCCAAACGCCGAAACGCCTATGTTGTCATCGTTGTAAAATGCGAAGGGCCGTATATAGCAGTCATTGAGCTTGTTGACCTTTACCAGCTTTATAATTGCTTCAGATAGCTCTTCCTTGGAATAATTGATGGCGATTGAGTAGATCTTGGCGCTGTTGAAGAACCTACTTAAATGATCACTGAGTCTGAATATTGCAGGACCTGCATCAGTCTGATAAGCCCGTATACCTTCAAAAACTCCGCTT
Source organism: Candidatus Micrarchaeaceae archaeon (assembly GCA_038878295.1). Lineage (GTDB taxonomy): Archaea > Micrarchaeota > Micrarchaeia > Micrarchaeales > CABMGC01 > JAVZDR01. The sequence goes on from JAVZVY010000021.1 coordinate 1,115, forward strand.
CCGTATTGCAAAGAGTGCGTCAGAATCGAAACCTTTGCCTGCTCATAATCAATTAGGCTGCCGTCAAGCCAAACTCTCCTAGTGCTTTCATTTTTCATTGAATCGCCGGTATACCACACGCAATTACATTATAAATTTGTTTGCAAAGAGCGAACCGCAGACAAGTTGACAAAAGTGTCATAAGTAGCAGGCATATTTAGGCTAGTATTATTCCGGTGCGCAAATGCCGCCATATATTGCCAGACGCTATGTGCGCCGCCAAGTTTTTATATCTTAATTGCAAACTAACTTTATGATTCTTTCAGATTTTGATTTGGAGCACATCATAAGGGCTAAAAGGCTAGTTGTGAAGCCTTTTGACAAGAGCATAATCAGGGAAAATGGCATAGATCTCAGGCTTGCGGACGAGATAGCATATCATAGAGAGTTTAGCGGCGACTTCTTTTTGGATCCAAGCAAAGATGCGCATATAAAGGATGCATACACTATAGAAAAGAACCGTGGCGTACTTAAGATTCCGAAAAAATCGCAGGTACTGCTTTCTACTTACGAGTATTTGTCGCTGCCAGACAATCTTGTAGGATTTGTGGAGTTAAGAAGCACATGGGCCAGGCACGGCCTTTCGATGCCTCCTACGATAATAGATGCGGGCTTTTCAGGAAACGTGACCCTTGAGGTTTTCAATAATGCGCCTTACGGCATACTCCTCAAGCCTAAGACTAGGTTTGCACATATAATATTCGCTGCCACAATGAACAAAGTCAAGAATACGTATAAAGGCAAATACCTTGGCCAAAGGGGGATACGATTGCCTAAGACTATAAAAGAATGACTACCTTGTAAGGTCATTTATTTCTTCCTTGGTCGCGGGCTCCTGCGCAAATTGTTTTGGACTTGATACCAGCACTACGTCGCCAACGTTCTTTACATTTTTGTAGAGTATGCTCTTGTCCTTGAGCACGCTTTTGATGTCGCCCCTTATGTTCTTCCATGACACTGTAAGCAGTCTGCTTACTTCGCCGGCTTCTAGGTCAAGGATTATTCCTTGCACATCGCCTATATACTGGCCGCCATCACTGTAGATATCCATGTGGTACAGGTCGCTCACTTTCATCTTAAACACCTTCTATTTTATTATCGCCAAATAGATTTATAAAAACTCTTATTGATGGCTAATAGTGGAACTGCAAGGCTATGGCTGGATCCAATCTATCTCATAGTATTCGTGCGAGCTGTTTGGAAGCGTTATCTGCTGTATCCTGTAGTAGGTTATTGCGGTCTCACGGTCCATTATCGCGAGCATCACATCCATTTTCATGTCCTTTGCCGCGGCTATCGCGGACGAAAGCTCCACCCCGCCTATGTATTCCTCCTCGCTGAATGCTAGCATAGCATATTTTGGCGGGTCTGTTTCTGGGCTGTCGGCCACGCCGCCGTGCCTGTGGTAAAGCAGCATATCTATGCGTGGCTTGCTTTTTTTGCTGCTGGCTCTCCCAGGTATTGCAAGTATAAAGGTTTTCCTCACTGAATGGGCAACGCGAACTGCCCTAGACCATTCCGATATGAGCAGCTTTGTATTCTTGGGGAAAACCTGCAAGACGTGCTTCGAGTGTATCCAGTTTTCGGTATCGGCTTTTGTCGGCTTAGCCCCAGGAAAGTAAACCCTAAAATGAGTGCCAAATTTGAAGCCGGTCTTGATTACATAGCCATGTTCGCGCCAATCAGCATAAACGTCGTAGAGCTTCGAAAAATCAGCATGCTTGACCTTCGCCGCATTGATTATATCGCTCTGCGAATATCCATCTACATGCAGCACCCCGTGCTTCATGAGGAAGACCGTCTCATATATGTCTAACTTGTTGAGGCTGCCGTGGTCGGCTATTTTATATGAACCGTACTGGCCGAACCACAGATTCTCGTAGAGCTGCCTGCCGAGATCCTTGTCTTCTATTATTGTAATGAGGTCATTTTTGAAGAATGCGCCTTCGACTTTAATCTTAGGTATCTTCAGAGGTGCGCTTGGATATTCTTTAACCGGGTTTTTGTTTGGCTCCTTGTGCTCGGTATGTACGCTCTTCGCTATAAGACCTCTGTCGCGCCAATCTTTGTATGCGAAGTATTTAGCTATGCTTGCACCACCTTTTTTGAAGCGCGCTGCAAGCTTATTGAAGCTTATCTTGCTATTCTTGTATGTGCATTCCGCATTTCTCACGTCAATCAGATATAGCGCCTCCTCTGGAAGCAACTCAAGCCTTCCTGAATTTTCGGTGCCGAAGTGACCATTCGTTAGAAGGTCTTTCGTTGACTGGTCGGCGGCGAATATTTTGCCTCCCTCGTATTTAAGCGCAAGCATATATACACGGTATTTACTATGTATTACATTTTTAAATATCTAACAAAATAAATATGCTAAACATGATTCTATGGACAGAATTGAGAATGCAAATAATCTAGCAGCAAAACCTGACATACCTGAAAAGCTTTATGCCATGATGAAAAAACAGGGCTATCACTTCGTCGGCAGGCACTCTGCGGTAAAGCTCTGCGAATACACCTCCAAGAGCATGGAAAAAGGCGGAATAACCTGCTATAAAAGCAAATTTTACGGAATAAATAGCTGGAGGTGCCTCCAAGCAACGCCTGCGCTTGGCTGTGACCTTGCGTGCAGGTTCTGCTGGCGCATAATACCAGAGGAAATCGGAGTAAATTGGAACGAGCTTAACGCTGTCGAATGGGAAGACCCGAAAGCAATAGTCGACGCCATGATAGAGGAGCAGAAAAAGCTCGTGAGCGGATACAAAGGCAAGGATAACGTTGACATGGAAAGATGGAACGAAGCCAACAAACCAATGCACGCTACGCTCAGCCTTACCGGCGAACCGATGTTTTACCCCAAGATGAACGAATTGCTTGCAGAATTCCACAAGAGGGGTATGAGCACATTTTTAGTAACAAATGGCACTATGGTAGAAGCTCTGAAAAAGCTAAAAGTGATGCCTACTCAGCTTTACGTTTCAATTCAGGCTCCAAACAAGGAAGTTTACAATAAGGTTACAAGGCCAAAGATAGCAAACGCATGGGAGCGCTTCCTTGAGTTTCTTGATGTGTTCGCAACTTTGAATACAAGACGCGTATTCAGGATGACCCTGGTAAAGGGGCTCAACATGCTGGATCCTGATGGTTATGCTGGTCTTATACAAAGGGGCAAGCCTGACTATGTTGAGGTAAAGGGATTTGTATACGTTGGGGGCTCGCGTAATGAGGCAAGAAATCTTAAATATGGAGATATGCCGATAAAGGATGAAGTGCAGGAGTTTGCTTCCAAGCTCTCTGAAAAATCAGGTTATATTATTGCTGATTACCATGCACACAGCAAAGTTGCTCTGCTCTGCAGAAATGAAGAAGCAGTTGCAAATAGGTTCATAGACTTCGGTGCAATAAATGAAGGAAAATAAATTATTCTTTGAGAACCTCGACAACGTAAAGAAGATCGACTACAAACGTAAGATGAAGCACATAGAGAGAATAATATTGGGGGTAATAGCGGTTACTGTGGTTGTTTTTGCTGTGATTGCAGGGCTTGCAGTAATAAATGAAGGCTTATCAAAATTTATAGCAACAGTTGGCTCGATAAATCTATACTACTACGCTCTCGCGTTTGTTGTGATTTTTTGTGGCTATGCTCTTAGATATCCAAAGTGGAGCATTTACCTTAAAATGCTCGGTATAAAGCTCAAAGCCACAACAAATTTTCTTATATACCTGTCGATGTACTCGATGGAGATAACTCCTGGCAGATGGGGGCGTGCAGTAGTGTCTTATTCTATAAATAGGCTTACGGGTGCGAAGTTTGGCAGGACTTTTCCTGCAATTGTTGCAGACATATTTACTGACTTTCTGGGCTTCATAATACTTGCCATATTTTTTGCTTTCTTCATCCACAAATACTTGGTTATTTCACTATCGATAAGCGGTATCTTGCTCCTTCCTTTCGTTTTTCTTTATTATAAAAAACCTTTCATGCTACTGAAAAGAAAACTGAGCAGGTTTGGAAGCCTGAAGAGCTTCTTCGCTGTTGGCGACCTTTACTTCAGAAGCAACAACATGCTTGAAAAGAAGGCTTTTGGGTATTCGCTTTTCTTCACGGTGCCTGCGATGTTCCTTAATGGATTCGCCCTTTATGTGGTTATGCTAGCTTTCGGCGTGCACCTCGGTCTTGCTGCTCTTCCTGCGGTAATATTTATTTTTTCTACGTCTCTCCTTTTTGGGATGGTGACAGGCCTGCCCGGAAATGTTGGCGTTACAGATGCTGCGATGCTTGGCGGTTTGGTACTGTTTTTTGGAAGTGCCGGCGTTAGTTTTGGGGTTGCCTCTGCAATAACGATATTTTATAGAATTGCCACCGTATGGTTCGTCGAAGGCTTCGGTTTTGTTGCCCTTGCAAATACGTTCAAATATTGGAAGTAGATTATTGGGAGTATTTATTCAACGCTTCGTCTTCCGCGAAATTCGTTTTTGCTGGTATTATTATTGAGATTGTTTTGCGTTTCAGATCGCTTGCGAGCTTGCTAATTGCCTTGGTTTCGACGTATGCAATCTTTTGGCCTGGTCTGCCAAGATTCGCAAGAATCAGCAGTTTTGCCTGCGAAATGATGCTGTAGCCCTTGTCTGACTCTGCGCGCAATAGCAGGGCAATCGCCGTCTCTATATCCATCGGTTCGCCGGTCTTTGGGTTTATATCAAGCAGCACGAGCGTGTGTTCGCCGTTTTCTATGTTTTTCTTTATTGTATCAATAAATGATATCGGCTTGTAGTTTTCGCTCCAGAAGGGCACAGTCGTTGTGGGGCCGAACTTGTATATGTCAAGACCGCTTTCTCCTATCGCAGCTGAAAAAACCGAAGGCGCGTGGATTATTTCATAATTTATATTCATTCTTCTAGCCGCGTCCAGTATGGTGTGGTGGGTTGTTGCTATGAGCGGGTCGCCAGGAACTATTATCGCTATGTCTTTTGACCTTGCGGCTGCTATTGTATTGGCTACGTCTTCTTCTAGGGCCGACCGGCCAACGCGCTTTATCGTTTTTTGGGTTTCCTTTTCCAGAAATTCGAGATACGCGCTGCTTATCGTACTCGTGTAGGAATCGAAGAGTATTTCGTCAGCGCTCTTGAGCCTTTCTAATGCTTTTACCGAAAGATCCTTTATGTCAAGGCCAAGGCCCACAAGGAACAGCATACAAGCACCGCATCAGTCCCTTATTCCTTCAGGAGTTAACTTTATTACACACTCGCCTTCCGGCAGGTTAGGCGAATCGACAAGCCTGACAATCCTTTTATCCTCTTTGCCTTTCCTTATGTAAAGCCTTGTTGTTGCAGCATGTGCCACTATGTTGCCTCCAACCGGCGTTGTCGGGTCGCCGAAGAGGATTGCTGGGTTGTCCATTACTTGGTTCGTAACATACGCAGCAAGGTTGTATTTCTCGGCTAGATTAAGCAGCTTGTGTATATGCATGTTTAGCTTCTGCTGGCGCTCGCCGAGAGCACCCCTGCCTATGAATTCTGCCCTGAAAAGGGCTATTAGCGAATCTATGACTATGAGCTTGACATTCTTCTCAGCTATTAGCTTGTCGGCGCGCTCTATAGCAAGAATCTGCTCGTCTACGTTGTGCACGCTAACCACGAATATGTTCTCGAGAGTTTGCTTTACGTCAAGCTTCTGAGCCGCGGCCATCTGCTCTATTCGCTCCGGCCTGAATGTGCTTTCTGTATCGATGAAAAGCACTGTGCCGTTTAGGCCGCCCTTTTCAACAGGCAGCTGCACATTAACTGATATTTGGAAGCCGAGCTGAGTTTTGCCTGCTGCGAAGCGGCCGTAAACTTCAGTTATGGCGTTTGTTTCTATGCCACCGCCAAGAAGCGCATCGAGCGACTTTGAGCCCGTAGTTATTTTGCCGAGTGCCTTCCTCTCTTCGAAGACGCCCTCTGCGGTCCTGTAGTTAACAGTGGTGGACTCTTTTGCCGCTGCAACAGCCTTTTTTGCGGCTTCTACGCTCATTTCTGCTGCCTCTGCAAGCTCGTGTGGTGCCGCTGCCGCTATCTTTTCTATAGAGTCGTAGCCAGCGGCCTTCAGCTTTTCGGCCGTAGTCGGGCCTATCCCGGGCAAGTCTTCCAAGTCTTTGGCAGTCTTCTCTTTAGGCATGTCCCCCAACTAGATAACATAGGAATGAAAAGATAATAAAGCTTTCATAATCTCTTTGGCTGTTGCTATTTTAGGCCCTCATGCATCATATTTATTGCTTCTTTGGCTATGTACATGTGGTGCTGCAGTGTTGCAGGACGGTGCCAAAACCAAGGCATACTCAATTGAGAAGCTGCCCATGGGCAGATTCGTATGGTGGGTCACTATTCTCTCATCTATGGGCATGTTCATGGACGGATACGTGCTCACTATATTCTCCGCAGCGACGATACTGCCGATAGGGCTGAAGAGCGTTTTCCAGCCGACAAGCCTTGAGTGGGGCCTCATGGGCGCCGCATCGCTTCTGGGCATGTTTGTCGGCGCAGCTACATTTGGTAACCTTGCTGACAGGATTGGCAGGAAAAGGTTGTATGTATACGACCTCAGCATGACTGCGCTCTTCTTATTCCTGACAGTCTTCTCTACAAGCTGGCTCATGTTCTTCATTTTCCAGTTCATTGCTGGCATTGGAGTTGGCGCTGACTATCCAATAAGTTCATCTTTGCAGGCTGAATTTTCTCCGAAAGCCAAGCGTGGCGCATTGCTTGTACTGAACATATTTATGTGGACTGTAGGCAGCATTGCCTTCCTGCTATTGTCAATACCGCTGTACTATGCCGGCGCGGCTGGCTGGAAGATCATGTACGGCACTGCTGCTATAATTCCGCTGTTTGTAATCATATCGAGGAATACGCTGCCTGAATCGCCGAGGTGGCTCATGCTCAAGGGCATGAAAGAAGAACTTGCAAGGGCTGTGAAGCAGGTCTCGCAGGCTGTAGGCGCCATGCCTAGCAGGCTCATGGAAGGCGTTAGACTCGAAAGAGGCAAAACGTCGTTCAGAGAGCTCTTTTCAAAAAGGTTTATCCTGCTTACTCTCTTCACAACAATCGCTTGGTTTTCCTATGACGTCTCGAGCTATGGCGTATGGACCTTTACTCCGTCAATATTCGTTAGTGCTGGTGGCACATATGTAAGCTCCATAGTGGCCGACCTGCTTGAAGAGGTGCCTGTCTTCATAGGCTTTGCGCTCTGCATCGCATTAGTGGAGAGGGTTGGAAGGAAGCCGCTAGAGGAATATGGCTTCCTGCTTGCAGGAATTACGCTCGTTCTGTTCGCGGCATATGCCCATTTCACAGCAAAGCCAATTTTCTTCGTCGCGTTCTTCGGCTTTGCCTTTATGCATATCTTCCACAACCTTGGCCCGACTAACCTTACATATGCATACCCTGCCGAGGCATATCCCACTAGGCTAAGGGGTACGGCCCATGGTTTCGCCACAACAGTCAGCAGGCTAGGCGGAGTATTGGGCATTGTAGCATTTCCAGTGCTGTTAAGTTCACTGAGCCTTTCAGCGGCACTGCTGATGTTTGCTGCATTTGAATTCATTGGTTTTACTGTCACGCGCCTGTGGGCGCCTGAGACAAAAGGCAGCGCGCTGAGATAGCGCAAAGCAAAAGGCATAAAAACAGAAAATAAACAATTTATACTGCGTATTGCATGAACGATGGATTGAATGCGACGCTGGAGGTTAGCCCAAAAAATCTTAAGCCGTTCATGTCCAACGAGGTGCAGCTCACCATAAGGCTCGATGCGCCAGCTAATGCGCCAAGATACTGGGCTGAAGCCATAATAGAGGTGCCTCATATGTTTTCTCTGCAACCCGGCGCGGAGGTTGAGAGAAGCAGAACGCTGCTTGGAATAATTGGCGGAGGCGGCGCTGCTAGAGAAAAAAAGATAAGAATATTCACTCTGAATTCGATATATCCAGACACATACAAGGTCAGGGTAACGTTCTTTGTCTATGCTGAAGACGGGGTCATAGCTGAACGCAAGGAGGCATTTGCTGAGATCGAATGCGGTGATCGCAACGCCGAAATATTATAAGATTTATAGCGCGAAGCATAATGAGATGCTTTACCTTACCGTTGACGACAGCGGCGCTGTAATAATAAGGGACGAGGCTGGCCACAAGGTCTTTCTTTCTAGATATCAGGCCAGGCTTATGAAATTCGGGATAAAGAGCTTGCTTAAGAATCTTTTTGGTAACGAAGACTCTTCTGACGTGAAAATAGAGGAGCTCAAGGAGCCAAAATTTAGATGAGTAAATGGAGAACCAAAATCCAAACGAGAACATAGAAAAGCTTGCGAAGGATTATCAACTCGTGCAGGAACAGCTGCGTAACACGAAGCTTCAGCTGGAACAGCTTCAGATACAGCAAACAGAGCTTAGCATGGCGGAAACTGAGGTAAAGAATGCAACAGGCAAAATCTACAGGACTATCGGCGGCGTTATAGTGGAATCAGACAAAGAGTCTTCGCTCAAGGATATAGCCGAGAAGAAGGAGACGACCGAACTTCACGTGCAGCGGCTCAACAAGCAGCTCAGCGAACTTAACAAAAAGGAAGCCGAACTACGGAATATGATACTTCAGTTGCAGAAAGGGGGAAGCGTTTGATGGCGCTGGTCGGATTTGATTACATTCTAAATCTGCTGCGTGAAAATAAAGACAAAAATTTTTTGATAACTTTCCACTCCATAGGCGACAGAGATGGAGTCGGCTCTGCAATAGCTCTTTCCACGTATCTTAAAAATTCAACAATAGTGACGCCAGATTTTATAACAAATAATGCAAAGCACATGCTCGAAGCTGTGGGCTACACGAAAAAAATAGAGAATATTTTTCCAGATGGCTTTGACTTCGCAATTGTTCTTGATACAAACAACTTTGAGTCAACTGGTGACTTCGCTGATAAACTAAGGCGCTCCAAAAATGTTGTATTTATAGACCACCACCTGCCTAAACCAGGCATGGGCGACAATTCGGTTGTTTATTCTGACGAAAGCTACAACTCCACATCGAGTATAGTATATGATCTCCTCAAAAAACTAAATGCTGGCGTTGACGTGCAAACGTCGATTCTTCTGCTGAATGGGATAATATCTGATTCTGCCGATTTTCAGAATGCAACCTCTGAAACTTTCATACAGATAGGCGAGTTGCTGAAAATAGCGGGAATAAGCTACAGTGACATATTAGAATACTTCCACGCGCGGATACCCTTAAACAACAGATACGCGCTTATAAACGACATATTTGCGTCAAACGCAGAGATTGTCGGCAAGTATATCATTGTTTATGGGCCGTCGTCTGTGCACGCAAACATAGCTGCAGACATGGCCATAAAAATAGGCGCAGATGCGTCTCTTTTCTGGACCATAACCGAACGTGAGGTAGCGCTTTCGGCAAGACTAAGGCCGCCATTGGACGCAAAGCTTTCTTTGCATCTTGGCGCAACAATGCAGAAAGTCGGAGCAATCATAAACGGGAATGGAGGGGGCCACCCCTGCGCAGCAGGCGCCTACGGCCCAAGTAAGGATGCGCTGCCAAACGCCATAGGCGAAGTCCTCGGCGAAATAAAATACAAATTTGCTGAGGGCTCCAGATCCTGACCCTGGGCTGACGCCAAATAGTGCAGG
>JAVZVY010000022.1:0-9580 GCA_038878295.1 Candidatus Micrarchaeaceae archaeon
ATATGAAATATGCTTTAGCAAGATAGCGTTGTAGAATTGAAATATGTGCAATGCCGAACCATACCAAGAAAATATTAGATATTCTAAAAATATTTGGCATAGGTAGTTCAGCATCACTCAGGCCTTTTTGGGATCGCTGCAATGTGTTGCTCACTATCGCGTATGAGTCCAGCGAATGTCAAGGCGTAGCTTATCCTTTTCTTGAAATCAGGAGCTCTCAATCCGGAATTGAAGAATCTCAATGCTGGCCTGTTGATAGCAAGGTCGTTGCCATCAAAAAATTCTACAGCTTCTGCGATTACAAATGTTGCATCTCTTTTAGGCAATCTTTGCTCTACCATCAGATCAAACACAAAAGACGCACTTGGCCTTGCGATCTCCAACAAGGATCCTGGAAGTGCAGCCAAGTATCCGCCAATATCATTGCAGCTTTGAGGTTTGCAGAATGATTCGCTTAGCATGCGGTTTATCTCTTTTAGCGAAACATTAGATTCTATGGGAATGATTGCGCTCAGTATTGCTGGCGAACCTCCAAGCATTTCTGGCGCTGTTGGGCGCATCTGTATACTCAGTGAGCCCTCAATCATGCTTGCAAGCTCCCGTTTAGTCACTTTTGTCCAAACCATAAAACCAGCATATCAGTATACGTTTTCATATTTAATTCTTTCATCTAAAATGTTATTTGAAATTCCAACAGGTTGTTTCTCTGTAGAAAATCGAGAGCACTTATTATGATTCTTACAACTATTTGGATATTCTAAAAATATGTTTGAGTTATTGAACAGCGGCAACATATCTATAGTAAGCTATCAAAACCCTTTTGCCGGCATCAGTCAACTCGTATTTTGCTATAGGACTGTCGGCCTTCTTAACAATGCCATAAGCTGAAAACGCTTCAACGACCTTTTTTGTGAATTCGTATGTGCCGATCCATTCACCAAGCGTCGCGGCTTCCCGCATGTTGAAAGGATTGAATGCGCTCATCACACCTCTGATTATATCTGGGGCTTTGGCGGCTAAACCTTTTACTAGATCATATGCATCAATCGCATTTCGGCCATATGCCTCAAGCAATGGCACAACCTCTCCATACTCATTATCCAACTTTGTTTTGAGCTGCAGAGCCATTGCATCACCAAATTGTGCTATTTTTCTCCTTTTCTATTACATACTAGTAATATAGTGATATAAATTACTGTGCATTTTGCAATTTAGATGCTGCATGCGCACGCGTTTAAAGGCGGCATTTACTCAAAGGCGGCGCATTGACTCTTTATCATTCGCAAGCATTCTTTTTACAATGTCGTAATTATTGTCCTTGTATAGTATCTTGACTGGATTGCCTTTGTGGGAAAACCAGAGGGTATGCTTGACAGTGACTGCATTCCATCCCGTACCAGAATTGTTTGCTACTATTATAAATATTAAAGTCATGTTTTCGAATCTCAGGACAGTGGCGCCACTATTTTCGTCATAATACATAAAGCCTTCAGAAAGCTTCTCATTTAAGCTCTTTATTATCGCTTCTTCGTCCTTATCGCGCAACGGCATAATTCTTTCCTTAAGTCTTTCGATGCAATGCCTTGTGACTGTTACCTCTATAGTTTTAGTCTTTTCAGCGCCTGCACCCTTATTTGAATCCTTTTGTATGTACACATTACCACAGCGCATGCTGATTCTTAGTCGTATGTGTGCAACAGCAGGTATCTTAATGCATTGGATTTTAGCATGATTTATGCACCACGCTTAAACTTAATTAAGATGGCTCTCTCGTTTTCTGTTATTGGCTCCAAGCCATTTGAGGTTATAACATAATAAAATGGGCTGCTGTCATATTCGCCTGGCATTTTCACTATCTTTGCGGCATATTTGCCTTCGTTTCCTACGACTCCAAGTTTTATTATCCCTGAGGCGTAGTATTCCTCGATTCCATATCTGCTGAGCTCGCCTTCGGCTGCCTCGCTAATAGCGATTGTAAGTACGCCTGGCGCTGCAAGTGCGTCTACTACTCTGTGGATCATGTCGCCCATTTTATCGTTTCCTGGAAGAAGCGGGGTCAGGCTGTCTATAATGAGGCGTTTTATTCCAGTTGCGAGCAGCTGTTTGATGCTTGCCTCGATGCTGGTCAGATATGCGTCAAGGCTTTTACTATTTAGGTTTCTATACAATTCAAATTTTAAATCCCAAAAATTGCCAGACAACTCTTCTATGAGTATCATGCCGCTATCGTAGTACTTAGCAAAGCCAGGGAATGTTTTGGCGTTTTTAACATATTCTTCGGCATTTTCGGCTGTGACTATTATAGCGCACTTTTCGCCCTGCTGCGCACTAGCTATTGCAGAATGAATGCCGAGAGTAGTCTTTCCTGCACCCGTTTCGCCTGATATAAGGTAAAGCCCGCCTCTTTTAATCGATCCATTAAGCTTTTTGTCTAGGCTAGTGATTCCAAAAGGCTCAGAAATAGAACTATAGCTAGCTGCGTTTCGCTTCTCCTTAAAATCTGGCACTATCATCACGCTAAAAATAGCGCTTTTTAAGTATATATAGATTTGCGCAAGGTTTAAAAATACGCTTTCCTCGATGCGCAAGTGGCTTCCCTGCTATGCCTGTTCTTGGCCTTGAAGCTATACCTTTTTGACATCATGACTGACAAGGCTCCTCCTGCTTGTTTCGAAGCCTTTTAAGTACCAGACTATGCTCATTGCAAGGCCAATTGCAAATATCAGCATAACTATCGCTGCCTCCACGCTGAAAGAGAGTGTGTAAAGGGTTAATATGCCGAATATGGCGCCTGCAATGATCCACACAACGGCCCTTACATACGATATGTAGGTACCTCTCTTGCGCGTAGGAAAAATTTCTGGTTCGAGCATTGCTCTAGTGCCCCAGGTTGTCTCCACGAAGATAAACAGTATCATTGTAAGTAATACCAAAGTTATGCCTGAGTTGTCACCGGTAATTGCAACATAAGCCCAGAGTACAGCCCAGAAAAGCGCCAACAGGCCGTAAGACCAAAGCGTAGATTTTCTTCTAGACATTCTGTGCACGCTTGCCCCGAATATTACGCCAACAACAACCATTGTGAGGCCGCCTATTATTGGTATAGAGTCTGCAAGGTTGCTCGAGAAGTAGAGAAAGCCTATGCCATATGTTATATAGAGGAATGCTACGTCTTGGACAATGCCAAGAACCATCAGCGTTGCAAATCTCAAGCCTACGCTTGTAGAAGGCTTTATGGGTTCGTCATCGCCGTCCATCGATCTCCAGGCTTGCTCAACATTGCCGCCCTTTGCGAGAGCCTTCCACGGTTTTGACTCGCTTACCATGAAGTAGCCTATAACCAAGGCCGCAAGAGGCGCAAGGAACAGAAGGGCGATAGCAGCGTTTACTTGCAATGAGCTCAGATTTAGAAACAACGGTATAAAGAGAAGCGCTACGCCAAGATTGCCGAAATTTTGCACTATAACTTCTGTGTTGCCGCGCCATTTTGCTGGTATTGTTTCTGCTATTATCGACAAAATAGGCGTTTCAAGGCCTATTGCAGCCATTCCTATCAATATAAATGATATTATCAATGCAGGTATGTTCGTAGGCCCTATAATGTAGATTATGATTCCAAGCAGTATAAGCAGCGAAGCGATCAGAAATGCGTTCCTTCTGCCCATCTTGTCAGCCATATAACCGGCAAGAAGAGCGCCAACGCCGCCTGCTATGTAAGGAAGGCTGAATGCAACGTAAGCGAGATTTTGCGGAAAGACTTTGCCTATTGCGGAAACAGGCCCGTAGCTCTCAGCAACGCCGTAAACAAGCATGCCCATCGCAAGGGCTATGACTGCACCCCAAGGAAAGCGCTTCGTCTCAGGACGAGAAACAGTTTTACCACCCACCATCGCACCCCCGCTAATACAACACATATAAGCATTAAAAACTTTACTTTATTGAAATCTTGATTTAGCTTATAAGAATTCGGCTGCATAGGTTTTACAGCGAAGAATCGATTTTAGCTAAAAGATTTGGATTATGCGGAAAACAGGAATAAAAGCTCATTTCCGTTTTAAAGAGTTGTACTTCTGTACTTCCTTGTATTGCAGTAACGCGACTATCGCCATGATAACTGCAGCATAAGACCATGCGAGGTTTTGTATGGGCTTGTAGCCGTTCCTGGCGTAAAAATTTTCCATGTCTATGTCGCTGGCTGTGTTTATGATTTCTTGTTCTGGATAGGAGCCTTTGTATTTGCCTATGACATAGTCTATTATTGCAAGCCCTTTTTCAATTGCGCCTTTCCGCAGATAGTATTCAGCAAAAGCGAGCCCCAGCAGCAGCCATCTTCCGCCTTTGTAGTATGTGTCCCCTTTGAATCTTATGGGCAACATGTTGCTTCCGAAGAGCTCCTTTTCTATAGTAGCAATCGTGTTCTGCTCTACGTTTTCGCAGCCCAATGCTTGATCTGTGATTCCGAAGTTCAAAAATATAAATATCTCTGAGGAATCTATGCTTCCCTCAATCGGCTTTTCAGCAAAAGGTTTTTTGTCGTTGTATAGGACATTGTTTGCCACAAAAAATTCTTTCAGCAGCCTCAGAGGTCCGCCTTCAATCAGCCTGTTCTCAATTTTCTCCAAGTCATCTTTCATGATTCCTATATCATATTTTTCAGAGAGCTCCTTAAGCGATTCGAATCCAGAGTATACAGAAGCTATATCATAGGCATGAAGAAGGCCTTCGCCAATTTCCCATGCCGACGCACATTCCGTAATGTATATTCTGCCCATATATTCAGCAATGACTTTTGCGTATTCCTTAAGAAACGAGAGTTCTGAATCATCTAGGCCGAAAAGCTTGGCCTTCTCGTTTATCGAGTAGAGAATTAGAGGCGCCGAGTCGTACTGTATCAGCCAGCTGTGCCTTGTGCCCAATTCTTTTCTGTCATCTATTTCGCCATGCGTATAAAGCTCGCCGAGGGCATTGACTCTCGAAGGTATGTGGTGCTCAAGACTGAAGAAATCTGGATCTTCAAAACGAATCTCATTCAAAGATTTCATGTTGCCTGAAAAATGTGCTATCGCCTTCGCGTTGAAGGCTATTATGCGTGATGCGGCCTGCAGCGCTTCGTCATAGCTGCTTCCAGAATTCCTGCAAAAGTCTGCATACCTGATCAACGATACGGCAACCCATGACGAATCTCTAAACCAGTGGGGATGGTACCATGAGTAGTCAGCCGATGCAGAGATATAGCCATCCTCATTTATATTATTTATCAGATATGCCGCAGCATCATGCAACGCTTTGATATGCGTGTTTTTGATTGCGTTTTTATCTTTAATGGCCATGCCATCGAACATACTTTTATCTTCCAATAATTAACATTTAAACATTTTCGCGCTTCGCGTAACATCTGCTCACACGATTAGCTCAATTTGCCCAAACCAAACAAGTATATCCTGTAAGCTGCATGTTGGAAAGCAGTTGAAATTTGATACCAGCGGCGTGCAGAAACGTTTTTATTATATTGTGTGCAAAAGATTCTGATTTATTTGGCCTTCGTTTATTTGGAAGACGGTGCCATAATCCACGGGCGCGGCTTTGGGGGAGAAGCGTTGCGCGCTGGCGAGCTCGTTTTCACAACATCCATGAATGGCTATCCTGAAAGCATAACGGATCCGTCATACAAAGGGCAGATACTCACGTTCTCGCACCCGCTCATAGGCAATTATGGCGTACCGCGCCTTGAAAAGGATAGGCAAGGCATTATCAGAAATTTTGAGTCTGAAGCAGTAAGCGTTGAAGGAGTGGTCGTAAACGAACTGAGCAGCGGCTTCAAATACAGCATGAAAATGGGTCTTTCAGAAATGCTTGCAGATTCTGGCGTACCAGGCATCGTGATTGCAGACACAAGGAGCATAATAAAGCGCATAAGGGAAAGGGGCGTCATAAAGGCGGCAATTGCAAACGGCGACTTTTCAGAGAGTGAAGCAAGAAAGGCGGTAAGTTCCTTTGATTACTCAAGATACGATTACGTAAAAGATACATCGCCAAAGTCTCCTGTAAAACATGGAAACGGGCGATACAGAATTGTAATATTTGATTTTGGCATTAAGCATGGGATACTGCGCGAGCTCGCGAAATATGACACGACGTTGATAAGGGTTCCTTATTCGTATTCTGCAGATGATGCCCTTAAGCTTAAACCAGACGGAATAGTGTACTCTAACGGTCCGGGGGACCCAAACCTCGTGTACAAAGAATTTGGCGCGCTCGATGAGCTCAAAGAATTAGGAATACCCACTTTCGGTATATGCCTTGGCCACCAGCTCATGGCGAGAGCCTTCGGAGGAAAAGTCACAAAGATGAAGTATGGGCACAGAGCAATAAACAAAGGCGTACTTGACGTTAAAGAAGCGCGGGCCATAGTAACTACGCATAACCATGGCTATGCCGTAACCGAGAGGCCGGAAAATTCCGAGCTTTGGTTTTACAGCCTGGACGACAGTACCATAGAAGGCCTTTTGTACAACGAGCTTAACACAATCACAACGCAATTTCATCCTGAGGGCGGTCCGGGAACAAGCGATGCGTCATATTTGTTTGGCGTGTTCATGAAAATGGTGAAGGATTGGAAAATAAGGCAATAAAAAAGGTGCTGGTAATAGGCTCAGGTCCAATAAAGATAGCTGAAGCAGCCGAATTCGATTACAGCGCAAACCAAGCACTCAAGGCGCTGCGCGAGGAAGGCATAGAGACAATAATCCTAAGTTCTAACATAGCCACTGTGCAGACAGACAAATCAGTAGCAGACAAGGTGTATCTGCTTCCGGTAAAGTATGATTTTGCGAAAAAAGTTATAGAGAAGGAGAGGCCTGACGGCATAATGATAGGATTTGGCGGCCAAAGCGCACTTAATGTGGGCATAGATTTGTACAATGCAGGCGTGCTGAAAGAATTCAATGTGAAGCTGCTTGGCACTCCAATAAGCGGCATACAAACAGCGCTAAGCAGGAACGACTTCAAGGAAAAGATGCGCGCATATGGCATTCCGGTTCCAAAGGCATACGCAGCAAAGACTGAAGATGAAGCAGCCGCGGCTGCGAAGAAAGTTGGTTATCCAGTTATGCTTAGGGTAAGCTTCAACCTCGGTGGAAGGGGCTCATTCGTAGCACACAACAGAGCCGAACTCGACGAAAAGATAGCAAGGGCATTTGCTCAAAGCAGGAGCGGCGAGGTCCTGATAGAGAGGTATCTCGAGAACTGGAAAGAAATAGAGTACGAGGTTGTGCGCGACATAGATGGAAACAGCATAGCTGTCGCGTGCCTTGAAAACATAGATCCAATGGGCGTGCATACTGGCGACTCAATAGTAGTGGCGCCGGCCCAGACTCTTGACAATTATGAATACCAATCAATGCGATCCACTGCTATAAAAGTTGCAGAAGCCATAGGCCTTGTTGGCGAATGCAACGTGCAGTTCGCGCTTGATCAAAAAAGCTCTGAATTTTTTGTAATAGAAACAAATCCGAGGATGTCGCGCTCGAGCGCACTGGCGAGCAAGGCGACAGGATATCCATTGGCATACATAGCAACTAAGCTTGCCCTTGGGAAGAGGCTCCACGAACTCAAGAACAACATATCAAACGCAACTTCTGCATTCTTCGAGCCCAGCCTAGACTACATAACAATAAAGATGCCATATTGGGATTTCGACAAGTTTGGCATGGAAGGCAGGCTAGGCACCGAGATGAGAAGCATAGGCGAAGTCATGGCTATTGGCAGGAGCATAGAAGAGGCATTCATGAAGGGAATAAAGATGCTCGATCTAGAGCATGCTGTCGAGAATGCAAAAAGCGGAGCCAGGCACGCAAGCAGAAGGGAAATAATAGAGAGCCTGAAATCAAGGAAGCCATACTGGTTCATAGACGTTATTAGAGCTGTGCTCGGCGGAGTAAGCACAAAGGAAATAAGTGCTATCACAGGCGTGGATAGATTCTTCATTGAAAAGATAGCAAACTTAGCCAGGGAAGATAGCAGCCCAAAAAGTGGCAGCATTTATGTGAAGCAGATAGACACGCTTGCCGGGGAATATCCCGCCAACATGAATTATCTCTATACAACTGCAGTTGCTGACGAGGATGACATAAAATTTGGCAAAAAGAAAAAGCTGCTCATACTTGGTGCGGGCAGGTTCAGAATAGGTGTGTCTGTCGAATTCGACTATTCTGCAGTGTTGCTTGCAAGGAGCGCAAAACGGTATTTTGACGAAGTTGCAATACTGAACCATAATCCAGAGACTGTCTCTACTGACTGGGACACAGCAGATAAGCTCTACTTTGACAGCATTGACGAAAACTTGATTAAAGCTCTCAATGCGAAGGAAAAGTTCAGCTCTGTTGCAACGTTTGCCGCAGGCCAAATAGGCAATGATCTCGCGCTCAGGCTTGAGAATTCCGGCATAAAAATCTTTGGCACAAAAGCGAGCAGCATAGAATGTGCCGAGAACAGAGCTGAATTTTCTGATCTGCTCAGCCGGCTAGGCATAAGGCAGCCTGACTGGACTAGTGCTGCAAATATCACCGCAATAAAACGTTTTGTAGAAGCGCACGGCTTTCCGGTGCTCGTCAGACCGAGCCACGTCCTGAGCGGGACAGCAATGAAGATAGCATACACATACGAAGAACTGATAGATTTCATTAATAGGATACCGCATTTCTCGAAGAAGTATCCGGTTGTGATCTCAAAGTTCATGAGCAATGCAATAGAAGCAGAGGTAGATGCAGTGGCTGATGGAAATGGTGCGATAGGCACTGCTATAGAGCACATAGAAGAAGCAGGAGTGCACAGCGGTGACTCAACAATGGTAACGCCTGTCCACGCCAAATACGCGAGGATGATGAAAGATGTAACGCTAAGGCTTGTCAGGGAGCTTGAGATAAAAGGGCCGCTGAACCTTCAGTTCGTCGTAAGAGACAACAAGGTTTATGTTATAGAGCTTAACCTGCGCGCTAGCCGATCATTGCCATTCTCATCAAAAGCGCTTGGCATAAACCTGCTTGAAAAGGCGTTGCGTGGTTCTGCAGGCAGCCTTGACATTGACGGTTTCTTTGAGCCCGCGCACAATTATTATACAGTAAAAAGTCCGCAGTTCTCGTGGCTTCAGATGCAGGATGCGTATCCCAGCCTTGGGCCCGAGATGAAAAGCACAGGGGAGAGCGGCGCATTCGGCGCAAGCATCAGTGAAGCCCTGCTGAAGAGCTGGCTTGGCGTGCAGCCAAACAAGATCCCAAAACCAGGAAGCGAGATACTCATATATGGCGTTGACAGGAAAAGACTGATGGAAGCCGCGAATCTGCTATATGGCAACTTTGATGTTGTAACTTTGGAAGGCAGCCACAGCATTGACTCAGCGAGGATGCTCAGCAGCGATTTGTGCCTAGAAGGGATAAGAAGCGGAAAAATAGATCTTGTCATTACCGACGGTTATATACCCAAGGAAGACTTCTACATAAGAAGGCTTGCCGCAGACATGAATGTGCCATTGGTGCTGAATGCGAGGCTTGCACTTGCGCTCTCAAATGCAATTAAGAGATAC
>JAVZVY010000023.1:0-9434 GCA_038878295.1 Candidatus Micrarchaeaceae archaeon
TCAGCGAAGAACTTCACAAGTCTGTCCTTGTCGCCGAGCAGGTTGAGCATTAGAAATTCCTCCTTGCTCTGAGTACTGTATTCCTCGAATTCGACAAACCTGCCCTTTATCGAGATGTTGCCTGCCTTTATCTCGTCTTCGAACATTTCGAGCGCTTTTTCATAGAGTGCATTCTTAGCCCTTATCAGAATATCATTGCCTTCGAGCCACGCCTGCATGAGAAACACTGCTTATGCGCCGTCACTGCAGCTTATTTCCGCGCCGCAGTTCTGGCAGCGAAGATGGCATGCTTGCAACTGAATCATTTCGAAGCCGCATACAAGGCAAGTCATTCAACCGCTCACTCATACTCGTTAGGCAACTCGTTCGCTATCTCATTTGCCTTGTCAGTTATGTCTATCCTTTTATTTTCGCTAGAGTATGCAAAAACCCTTCCCTGCTCTTCGTTTTGAGTATACCTATGCGAGCCATCGCAGAATGGCTTGTGCTTGGAAAGGCCGCATGCACATAGATGTATCTCGTATTTGCTTAGCTTTTCGGCGTCGCCGGCTATGCCGGCAAATCCAGGCAGGTCCGCAACCTTCACCACAAACGGATGATTCCTTTCATGTTTTACAAGTCTCATAACAATACCCTATAATATTTCATGAGCAGAATCCAACGCGCCCGCGATTAAGCCGCAAGCGGCATTATTTCTCAAGCTTGCTCCTGTTTATTGCGTTGTTCAGCCTTTTCTCTACGTCGTCCCAGTTTATCAGGTGCCACCACGCGTCTACATAGTCTGCGCGCTTGTTCTTATACTGCAGATAATAAGCGTGCTCGAATTCGTCCAGTATAAGTATTATGGGCAGCTCCGCAATCTGGTTCATGAAGTGGTTTTCGTATGTCATTATCTGCAGATTGCCATTTTCTACGTCATAGTTGAGCGTCGTCCAGCCTGTGCCTGGAAGGGAATTCGCTGTTTCAAACAGCACCTGCTTGAACCTGTCTAGGCTTTTGTACTGCTTTTCTATCAAATCAGCAACAAGCCCGCCCGGTTTGCCCCTTCTGCTTTCCTCAGCCATGTTCTCCCAATAAAGCGAATGCAACTTGTGACCGTTGAGGTTGAAGACTATGCCCCTTACTATGCCTTGGATATCATAGCTTGTCGCGTCGCCGTTAACTACTTGCGAAAACCTGTCAACAAGCTTGTTTACGGCGTTGACGTAGCCCTTGTGGTGGCCATTGTAATGCACGTCCAGTATGTCCTTGCTTATGTACGGTTCCAGTGCGTCAAGATTGTAAGGCAATGGCTTAATCTCGTATTTTTTAAAGAGTGCCTTCTGGCTTCCCAAATCTTCAGACATAATTCCACCATGCAGATTTTGCAGGCAATTTATAAAATACTAACTGAATTTTTGCGAAACCGTAGTAAATTTTGCGCACGTTTAAATTTCTTGCTATGCATATATTAGCGATTGCATGAAGGGGGTGGAAAAGAAAAGCGCTACTGGCATATATGTGCTTGAAATAATAGCGAGCCTTGTCTACATCTGGGAAACATTCTTTTCTGGAGGCGCGAACGCCAACGGCACAGCAATGGGCCTGCTCCAGCCTATCGTATACGCAGTTGCAGCTGTATCGAGCATAGCCCTATTTTTCCTCAGCATAGGAGGCATCATGTGGGGCTGGAACGCAAAGATACTAAATTCAATAAGGAGCTCATTTGCGGCCGGAAGCATAGCTTTGATCGCGTTGACAGTTGCAAACTTCAACATGGCAATAGTCATAGTGGGCTTCATAATAGGTTTGATAGGCGTTATGTACGCCGACATGAAGGAATAGCTCGTTGCTAAGCTTGCTCGATGCGCTTCAGCGCGAAGACGTATACCGAAGCAGAAGCTAGCAACGCCAACACATATGCTGCTATCGCATCGGAAAGGCTTATGCTCTGCTTGACAGGGCTCTGCGACTCAGCTACAGCTTCTGCGTTATTGATCGCATTCGCGGTAGGCTCAACGTTTAGCGCGCCTATGTCAATTTTGGAAGAGTTCGATACGATGGCGTTTAGCATGCCGCTTATGCTCACGTTGTAGAGGCGCACAGTCGATTCCGTTGCGTTGATTCCGTAAGATCCTGAGCCGCCATATGGCGCTATAGTAATGTTGTAAAGCTTAAGCCCGTAAACGTTGTTGGCTAGTATGCCATTGCCATTTATCCTGCAGTTTTCTATAGTGACGTTTGCGGCGTCTGCAACGTTGAAGGCTACGCCAGTAGAATTCAGAGACGCGCCCTCGCAGTTCACAGTGACGTTGCTCGATTGCACGCTAACAGCTGTCACGCAAGGCTTGCCATCGAGCCAAAACGCATACATGTTGCTCACAGTATGGTAAGGCATCGTGTAATAGCCTGGGTATTCGAGCGCTGCGCAGTAGGTTATGCCTACTGAATACGTTTCCGTTGTAGAGTTGTCCTGCTCGCCATTACCGTAAAGCATCCCTATGTATTCGTGTATGCCAGGGCTGTGCGCGCCGGAATCAAAGACAATTGTGCCGTTGGTAACGTTGCTTAGTGAGTAAAGGACCGTATCATTTCCCTCAAATTGGTAACCGTTGAATATCTTGATGCCAAGCGCATATCCAGAATGCTTTATCACTGTAAAGTTGTAGTATACGCTTTCGTTCAATGGGTAGACGTAGTATTCAGGGGTCTGAGGCGCTATGAAAGACGGTGCGTAGGTCATGTCTTCGGTTATGTTGAACAACTTGTACGAAAGTATGTCAAGCCCCCAGTAAGGCGATGTGAAGTAATAAGGATTGTAGCTTACATTCCAGCCCTTTCCGACAAGCTCAGATTCCAGATAAAGCGTTAGTGTGCCATTGCTTTCAAGGTTGTTGTACACGCCGAATCTGGGCGCTTTTGAAGCTTCTGGAGCCACGTCTATGTAATTTGCGAACGAAGGAACGTTGCTCCTGTTGTATGTTATAAGCGTGAACTTGTATCCTATTGCGACATTAGAGCTGTTGCTTCCGAATACGAGATTGTACGAGCCCTTCGGGCTTATAATGTTATTCTGGGCATCACCCATGCTTTCAATTGTGGCGTTAGAAAAATTGCAATCACGCAATGTGTCATTGTATGTGTTGTTCTGGAAAACCACGCCTTTTATGGTAGAGCCATTGCATAATATGATTGCATTGTTCACGCCACTGATATAAAGCGAGTAATTTGAAGCGCGCAGGGAATAGAAGCCATTAGGGACTGCACTGTGGTTGAGCAGCAATGCAAGAAAGATTAGTGTGATCAGGCACTCACCCGACACTCAGATAGGCGCATTTCTGTGATTGTATGTTTATCGCAGAGTTATTCACCACATGCAGTTGATTGTGTGAAAGAAAGTCATAGAGATTGCCGAAACCGCCCATAAGCGTAGTGTTCTGGTACGTCGCAAAATATCCTCCACATATCTTTATCATTTTGCCTGTGACATTTTCAGTGGGCGTCACTATCCAACTGACAAGCAGCGTAGTGTTTGGATTGCCATAAAGAAGCTGGTGGGGCTCGCCGAGCTGCGAGACAAAATAATACCATGGCCCATTGCTTTGATCGTAGAGATCGCCTGTTTGGTTTGCAAATTCGACACCGTAGTAGTGGAAATTTATCACAGGCGCATGCAAGTAATACTTTGTGGCATTGTTTGCATACCATTTGAAAGTGCCTGTAAATATGACATTGACAGTCACGTATTCGCCAGGTTTTGCCGAAGTCCTGTTCAGCGTGACATTAACGCTTGTCATGTTGTTGACTACTACAAAATACTCTAACTTGCCTGTTGCGGGATTCTTATAGCCTGAGCCAGTCAGATTAAAATAGTTGTATTGGGCTGGCGTTTCTGGGGCGGTTGTAGTAATTGTAGTTGATGTTGTGCTGGTATTTGTACTGACAGGTCGGCCTGGACCAGGAACATAGTAAAGTTTTGCATTGAATTGCCGAGCCGGCAATGTAATGTTAGCTGAAAGGGACTTTGGATACACCGGATTCATAACAAGCTGCCAGTTCGGGCATTGGCTCCTTGGATGTGGGGTGTAATTCAAATTGAACATGGAAATGTTCTGCGGCACAACGACATACGAGGCATTTGGTATATTGTGGCAGTTCTTGATGTTGTCGTATGCGTAGAACCTACTGAGGTTTTCGAATTTCATGTATATCGGCAAGTTTGAGAAAGCCGAAGCAAAGTATATCTTTGTAGTATTGGGCAATGTAGACAGATAATTGGCTATCGCAAGTTGCGTGTATCTCTCGACAGAAAGCACATTGTACCAGAAAATGTTTATGTGCATTGATGTTGCAATAAGAAATATCAGTGACGCAGCGACGACTACTGCGCCGATATACCATTTTATTTTTGAGCCCCTCTCTAAAGAGCGAGCCATGGCTATTGCAACTAGAAGCACTGTAGGCATGGCGATGAATGTCAGAAACCTTTGAAGCCTGTATGCAAGGAGGTATTCGAATGGAAACAGGCTCACGTGCATTGGGCCAAACTCCAGGAACAGGAAGCCGACGAGAAACCAAAAGAGAGGCACATAAAGGCTCTTTTCCTTCTTTATAAGCAAATATGCAGCAGCAACGACCGCTGCGTAGAACATAAAGCCGATCTGATTGTAGTTCACTACGTTTATTTGCTGCCATATAACAATCGGATTAAGCTGCATGCGCTCAATATTTGAAAGGAATATGCTGAGTATTCTGTATGGGAACATTGTAGAGATGTAGAACATCGGATTTGTATCTGTAGAAGGTATTGTATCAGGCTTGCCTACAGCGCTGTAAAAGTGGCTTGAGAGCGAAATCGTTATAAAAGGGTTGTGCGGGCTCGTCAGCGCGTAATTCACAGTGAGCAGCACGCAACCTGCCAAAACAACGCCTAAAACGAAATACAGCGAGGTCATGTTTATTTTTATCTTCCTCCTTAGCAGCTCTATTATTATATAGAGTATGCCGACGACGATGATTGCTGCGCCTTCCGGAGTGACAAGCGGCGATGCGATCATAAGGATTCCTGAGGCAAGGTACCAGTACCTTGATTCGCGGCGCTCGGCATAGAGTAGCGAAAGCATGAAGAGCGAAGTTATAAATGCCATAGGTACGTCGTCACTTATTGTCGGAGCAAGTATCACGACAAGAGGGAAGACAGCCATTAGGAGCGCGGCAAGAATTCCGGCGAGCTTGTTGTAAATCTCCTGGCCCAGGAAGAACGCGACAGTGATGAGGCCGATGAATGAAAGTATGTCCCATGCAGAGCTGCTCAGCATGCTCACTCCAAAGAGCTTGTAAAAGAGGGCTATAGGAAAGATCTGGAGAAGTCTTATGCTGAATATGTATGAGCTTTCCTGGAAGTTGCCCATGAGGACATTGTTTGCCAGGCCTAGGTAAGTTGTATCATCGCCATAGAAAGAAGGGCCGCCAACAAACGCTACCGAATACCAAAGCGCGTAGATGACTATTGCGGCAAGCACCGCATAAGGCAAAATTTTTACGATTCTTCTGCGCTGGTTTTTTGCCCCCCTGACCTTGAACTTCCTTTTTGTTTTTGAAACCTTGCGCCTTTGGCCTTGCATTGATTTCACTTCATATGGACATTGCTGCTTGTAGTAACGCGCGAAGCCATTTTAGTATTCATGAAGCTTCCTCATTATTTCTTCAAATTCCTTTCTAGTTATCTCGCCACGCGCATAACGCTCCTTGGCTATCTGTTCCGATCTTTCTTCGCTGCGCCATGGCGAAACACGCATACCATAGCCGAAGACCAATCTCAAGAACCACATTATCAATGCTATCCAAAAGAGGATCCAAAGCAACCCAATAAAGCCGAAAAACGGCGCAAAACCCATCATAAAGAAGGGTCCAGGCGCTAATACAAAGGCTGAGACAACCAATAAGGCTGCTGCTATGACTGCAATAATTATTACTGCTACTGGCAAAGCCGCAAATTTTGCTACCGCCATTGTACCACCAAAACAATATCCAATCAAAGTCTATAAAAGTATGCGCTGACGAGCATAAGCTCCTAAAAATTCTCAAGCTGATCCATTATCTTCTTTGCAAGTTCCGCGCCAAGAAGCGACTTGACTTTCGCCTCTGCGCCGCTCATGCGCAGATCCGCTATGCTTCTGATGCCGTTGCTGTAGAGGATGCGGGCCCTTACCCTGCCGACCTGTTCAAGCCTGACAAGATCCATAAGCTCCTTCTTTATGCCGTATCTGGTTCTGACACGCAACTCAAGTATGTTTGAATAGCTCATGTGGAGGAGCTTAGCGAGCTCCATCGCTGAATAAAGAAGCCAGTCCGCGTTCGATATCTTTGCGAAGAGAGCTCCAGGCGTCGTAGCGAACGCGCTCGTTATCTCCTGCTCGCTTTTTTCATTGATCCAACTGTCTAGCATCAGAGCCGTGCTGAAGGGCTTCAGCGGATCGTAGTAGCTGTAATCCCTGTATGCGTAAACGTTGTTGTGCTCGACCATGCTTTCGTATTCCGGAAACGCCTCTTCGGCTTCTGCTGTTACCCTTACGTAAGGGCGCATTTCTATTGTGTTAGAAATCATAAACAGCCCTGAGATATCATCGCGAACCTTTGGCATAGTGTCTATCATCCATTTTGCCGAAAGTGGGTCTATGTAAAGTTCGCTTACCCTGCTGCCTATTCTCGTTGCTTCGTATATGCCTCCTTTCCTTTCTATGAATGACCATTCAGCGAGCTCGCTTATTATTTCGCCAACTATCCTGCCTATTTCAGACATGTTTGAGTATTGGTAGCCGTAGAATGTCTCGCTGAGGAAATTCAGTATGGACTCTTCGCTGCGAGCGAATTTTGTGGCTATAAAAGCAAGCACGTGTGTTCTCAAGACTGAAAGCACGCCGAGCTTAGAGTTTATAGGGTCCAGATCAGCATCGATATACTTCTTGAACAGGGTTTTTATCTCGTTTTTTGATCTTGCTATGAGCATTGCGCGCCCGTACTCGTCATAGCTCGGCCTTCCTGCACGCCCGAAGAGCTGTTGCACTTCATTGACGCTTATGGCTGCAGACCCTGAGTCGTCCCTATACCTGCTCGTGTTCTTTATCACAACGGTGTTTGCGGGCAGATTTACGCCGTAGCCAAGAGTCGTCGTGGCTGATATGACTTTTATCAGGTTTTCCTTGAAAGCTGTTTCAACGACGTGCCTCTGCTCGTTTACGAGGCCACTGTGGTGGAAAGCGGCGCCCTTCAGTATCAATCTGGCAAGCCTTTCGCACTGCAAAGTTGGTCTGCTCAGCGCGTGGAGCACAGTTTCGCTCACTTCCCTAAGCCTGGCTTTATCATCTTCGCTTAAGTACCTTTCTGATATTTCTGAAAGCCTCTCGGCGCCGGCCTCAGCATACCTTCTCGTGGCGTAGAAAGCGAGCAACTGCTTGCCCCTGCCGAATGTGTCCTCGGCTATCCTTGCCTCGGCAAGGCTGGAATCAGACTTCAGCTTTTCCTTTTTGTTAGCGTAATAGACTATACCACCGAACTCGACGCCCTTGTACAATGGTACTGGCCTATAGTCGCTTTCCACAAGCTTGGCGCCTAGCCAACTCGCTATTTCATTTGCGTTGCCTATGGTGGCGCTCAGCGCTATTATTTGGGCGTTCCTGCAGACCCGCTTAAGCTTTGTCATTAGCACCTCAAGCGTTGGGCCTCTCTCAACATCGTCAAGCATGTGAACCTCGTCAAATATCACGCAGCCTATAGAGTCGAGCCAGTCGAGGCCGTGCCTTATCAGGCTGTCGAGCTTTTCCACGGATACGAAGGTTATGTCGTACTTTTCAAGCCAAGGATCGAGGGAGTCCATGTCACCTATCGATATTGCGACCTTCAGAAATGGGTAGCTAGATTTGAATTCCTCGTATTTCTCGCTGACTATAGCGCGCATGGGTGCAACATATATTGCCTTTTTGAAGCGCCAAAGCACTGTTTTTATCATCGCCATCTCTGCGGCGAATGTCTTCCCGCTTGCGGTCGGCGCTGATATGACAATGTTCTTGCCGTCAAGAAGGCCACTTTCTATAGCAAGCACCTGCGGCGGAGTCAGACTTGTTATGCCTCTGGCCTTTGCCGCATCTATGACCTCCTTTGGCACTTTGCCATTGAGCTCGCTTATCTGCATATGCATATTTATGAATGTGCATCTATAAAAAAGATGAGTTGGGTGCAACGATATAGGAAGTTGACAAATCGTTTTTGTGCCGAGGCAAGCCTCAGCAGTTTATTCTTTATTATTATGAAAACTCTCTCATAGAGATATTCAATAATTTCAATGTCAACTTCCTAAAGAATCCGCCCACAAAGGAGATTTAAATATATATTGAATGATATATTTATTGAATTGAATGGGTCTTGGAAAAACCTTAGGAATTACTATCTTTATAATTGCAGTTATTTTTGTTGGAGTATATTTATTTTACAATAATCAACAGCAACCAATTACTATTATTAGTAGCCAGCAAGCAGCACAAAATAAAATTTATCAAGACTTTAAAAGTTATGTATCAAATGTTACTGGAATACCTATAAAGAATATTACAAATATGACTAGCTTTCCTGATATGATTAATGATGTTATTGAAAGAGACTCAATTTATTCAACAAAGTATCCATACCAAAATACTTATGTATATCCTTCTACAAGCTTTACATTGATATTTCCAAATAATGCTTTACTATTTAATATAACAAATAATAGCATAGCAGATATTATTTTTGTTGTTGAAACTCAAAACCAAATAAATAATATAAATTCTTATAATTTAACTTATCAAGAATCTTTGCCAAGAATAACAATTCCATACTATATTTCAAAAAATAACTTAACTTATACTTTTAAAATTTATAATCCTAATAATTATGATGAAAATATAACAATTACAGAAATACCAATAAATGCATATATTATAAGAACTCTTGGAATAGAATATCAAGGAAATATTCATTTAATATTATATAACTAATAAAAGATGTGGCTTTTGGAGCCAAATATAATAATAATTTTTATATGTTCTTAGGTAATTAATTTATAATTATTTAGGTAGCTGTATCTTCATAAAAAGCATATTCATTTGTTGTTGAAGCAGTTGGATAAGCTTCCTAAAGTATTATTGCTCAACCTGCTTCTTTTAGCTCTTTATCTGTCATTTTGTTGCCTTTAGTAGTTTTGCAAGTTCGTCCAGCGTTGCCACCTCTATATTACCATCTTTAAGCGATAAATATCTTTCAGCGACCTCCGAATTTGGCACTACTATTATAATGCGTTTGTTGTATCTGGCGAGCCTTGCCTTGAGGTCTGCCAAGCTGTGCTTCAAGCCCGTTTCTATCTCTATGGCAAACTCCTTTGTCTCTATATCCGGCACGCCACGCTGGCCAGTGGTGGCCTG
>JAVZVY010000024.1:0-8515 GCA_038878295.1 Candidatus Micrarchaeaceae archaeon
AGGATGGAGATAGTACCTACTTCGATAGAGATATTGAGCATTTCTGGGGAACCGCTTCCGCTGGACCCTTCAGGCAAAACGCCGGCCCTTCTTGACACAAGATTAGAGTGGCGCGCACTCGACCTCAGAAATCAGAGAAACAAGGACATCTTCAAGGTCGAATCCAAAATCATAGAGGGCATGGCCGAATATTTCAGGAAAAATGGCTTTGTGCAGGTTTTCACGCCGAGCCTGATGGGCACTCCAGCCGAAAGCGGCTCGGATGTGTTTGCAGTTAATTATTATGGGAAGAACGCTTTCTTAAGGCAGGATCCGCAGCTTCACAGAGAGCTCACAATCATCGGCGGAATGGACAAGATATTTGAGATAGGACCTAGCTGGCGCGCGGAGGTCAGCCATACAGTGAGGCATCTCAGCGAACACAGGACATGCGCTGCTGAAATCGCCTACATAAACGACGAAAAGGACGTTATAAGGCTTGAGTCGGAGATGGCGCTTAGCATGTTTTCGCTGGTAAAAGATGCATGCAAGGACGAACTCGAAAGATTTGGCGTCGAGCTGGAAGTGCCTAAACTGCCCATTCCCGTGCTTAACTTTCCAGATGTATATGACATCATAGAGGAGATGGGCGGCACCGTCAAAAGAGGCGAAGATTACGACAAGGCGGGGGAGGACCTGCTTGGCAAGTACGTAAAGGAGAAATTCAAGACAGACTTTTTCTTTGTGGACAAGTTTCCGTTTTCGGCAAAGCCGTTCTACGTAATGAGGTTCGACGACGAGCCGGAATGGGCCAGAAGCATAGACTTTATTTACAAAGGAATGGAGATGAGCTCAGGCGGCCAGAGGGAGCACCGATACGAAAAGTTGATCGAGCAGATAAGGATAAAGGGAATGAGCCAGTCTAATCTGGAATGGTTCACCAGGTTCTTCAAGTACGGCGCGCCGACAATGGGCGGATTCTCGATAGGAATCGAGAGACTTACGATGCAAATCTTAAATCTTGACAACGTGCGCGAAGCCGCGCTGTTTCCAAGAGATCCTGAGAGAATGACACCGTGAAATTTCCGCGTTTTGGCGCGTTTTTCGCATTTATATCTGGTAATGCATTTTTTGATAAAATTCTTTAAGTAATCATTAGCATGTTATATCATGTACACCGACAACAGATCGCTCCTGGTCAAGGACATAATGAGCTTTCCTGTAATCACAGCCACGGCAAAGGAAAGCGTCAAGAGCATAGCGTTGAAGATGAAAAGCAAAAAGATAAGCTCAGTAGTGATCGTGGACGAGAGCAACGTGCCGATAGGTATCGTAACTCAGGGCGACATAGTAAACAAGCTAATAGCAAGAACCAAGAATCTGCTTTTTGCTAAAGCTAAGAACGTGATGTCCTCGCCGGTCATAACAATCAAAGGGGACGTTACACTTGAGAACGCGGCCAACACCATGGCCAAGAATCGCATAAAGAAGCTGTGCGTAACAGACAACGAAGGCAAGCTTATAGGCATAATAACAGAAGAAGACATAGTAAAAAATGCCAGTTCCTTGATAGACGTGCTTAGGGAGATAATAAACACGGGCTATGTAAAAGAGGGCGAATAACAGGCAATGCGGTAAGCCTTAAACTTCTCCGGCTTTATGCTTTATGCTACGTCTATGCTGTCTTCTGAATAGCCAAGCGAAAGCAGGGCTTTTTTTACAGCGTCTTTATGGTCGCCTTGCAGCTCTATCGCGCCATGCTTTGTTGTTCCGCCGCATGCAAGAAGTCGCTTGAGCTCCTTTGCAGTTTTGTCGAGCTCGTCGCTGCTAAGACCCTCAACTATCGTGACATATTTCATGAACTTTCTTTTGGCTGTGAACACTTTAACCTTCTTGCTGCCTTCTTTATCGAGGATATCGCAAACGCACAGTTCCTTTGGCAGGCCGCATCTTGGACAAATTTCAGGCATTAGTATTTTACACCCCTTTGGCCTAGCACCGTAAGTATCTGGGCTACGCTTCTCCTCATTTCCCTCATTTTAATCTTCTTGCTGGCTACGCCGGTTGCAGTAATCTTCCTTTTTTCTATGCCGAGCTCCAGCCTGAGCTCGTCGAGTTTGGCCAGCAAGGCCTCATTTGACATGTTTTTAATATCCTTTATTTTCATCTATGCACCCGTGACGATTTCCTTTGGCGGCTCTATCTTTTTAACTTTTTGCCCGGGGAACGTTGTACCAGGCTGCACTATACTGACAGTGACGCCTATCGCTCCGTACTTCGGATACGCTGCTACCTTCGCAGTGTCAACGAACTTCGTTATGTCGCCAGCCTTTGGCAGATAGCCTAATCTTACCTTTATTGTCTTTGCCCTGGCCCCCTTAGCCGCGAGTTTGCCAGAAGCGATTATCTCGGCGCCAAGCGCACCGTTAAGCATTATGTCCCTTATAGCAGAATGCAGCAGCCTCCTTGGATTGACGCCACGCTCGAGCGAATTCGCTATGAACCTTGCCACGAGACGTGGTTCAAGCTTCTCGTTCTGCACTTCTGCGACGCTTATTTCTGGATTTTCGACTTTGAACCTGTTGCGTATTATTTCAGTTATGCTGTTTATCTTTTCGCCGCCCCTGCCTATAACCTTGCCAGGGTTTGTAACATATACGGTTATCCTCGTTATGAGAGGAGTCTTCTGTATTTCCACTCTCGAGAAGCCTGCCTTGCTTAGTTCCTTCTCCAGGTATCTTGATATTCTGAGCTTTATTATGCCGTCTTCTATGAATTTTTTCTCAACTACTATGCAATCAACCCTTTTCAGTTGCCTTTACCTGGACCTTTGCGGCTTCTTCAGTCTTGGCTTTCTCGCCCTTTTGGGCACCGCTTTGCCGCTTAGCCTCTTTCTTTTGCATATATAAAGCATTCTTCTTCTTTATAAAGTATTTCATGTTTTTTGTGATGCCTTCGTTGCCCTCCTCAGCGAGCGCTATCTCTACTTTTGCGTATTCTAGGTCGCTGTGCCTTATTGCCACTCTGCCGTACATGCCCCTGCCCCACGTTATGCCACCTTTCGACGGATTTCTTCTTTCTATTCTTGTTTTGTTTGCGGCAGCATGCACTATGTACATTTCGTTGCCGTCGAAACCTTTCGAATTTGCATTTGCTATGGCGTTCAGCA
Source organism: Candidatus Micrarchaeaceae archaeon (assembly GCA_038878295.1). GTDB lineage: Archaea > Micrarchaeota > Micrarchaeia > Micrarchaeales > CABMGC01 > JAVZDR01. The sequence continues at coordinate 3,149 of JAVZVY010000024.1, forward strand.
GGACAAGCCTGACATGCCTTGCCGCTCTGACTGGCCACGCGCCCTTCATACCGCCTAGCTCGTGCCGCGAACCCATCCCTTTGTTGTGCCTCCTGAAAGGAATTGGCTTTTCCATCGCTATGAGGCTATCGAGCAGGCTCATAGCATTGGAAGCTTTTAGATAGCGTATGGCATCGCATACTGCAGCCAGATGCTTGTAGCTGGCGTTTATATCGTACTTCTGCGCCGCTATTATGTCGACCTTTGGGATATTTAGCGAATATTTCATTATTTCACCGCGAGGAATTTGCTGCCTCTGGTTGCTCTTATTCCAGGCGCTGAATGCTTTACAGGCAGCGTAGTGAATACGAATTCGCCAAGCCTGTGACCAAGCATTTCCTGCGTTATCGTGACTTCCTTGAACTCCTTGCCGTTGTGCACAGCGAATTTCATGCCGACCCAACTTGGGAGTATCACTGCTTCCCTTGCGTGGGTTTTTATGGCCTTGCCAGCGCCTGCCTTCTTTGCGGCTTCGACCCTTTTTATGAGCTTTTCGTAGCTTATGCCAAGCCTTTTTATGGCGCGCCTTTGCCTTGATTTGAGAAGCTTTACAAATTCTTGAGTGCTCATAGATTGCAATTCATCGAGCGTCTTGCCTCTGAATGTGAATACTCGCGCCATTTCAACCCCTCTTTCGTCTGCCAACGCGCCTTGCGGCTATCTGGCCCACCTTTGCACCTGGCGGGGCATGCCTTGACGATATAGACGAAGCGCCCTTGTGGTGCTGCTTTCCGCCGAAAGGATGGTCAACAGGATTGCTTTTAACGCCCCTGTTTTTAGGCCATGTGGCATTTATAGCATGTTTGATGTAGTAATTCTTGCCTGCTTTCATTATTGGTTGTATTTTCATGCCGCCACCTGCTGAAACGCCTATCTCGGCCCTGCAGTTTTCATCGAGCTCTATTACTGTTTTTGATGGCAGCCTTACAGAGACCTTGCCGTTGGCGTGAGAAACCACGTCCGCATATGAACCCGCGGACCTTGCCATCTTGCCGCCATCGCCAGGCAGGACTTCTATATTGTAAACTGGAGTGCCATCAGGGATGTTCTTAAGCGGCAATATGTTGCCAAGTGCGATTGCAGCACTCTCGCCCTGCTGTATCGTGCTGCCAACGTATATGCCTTCTGGTGCGATGAGCATGGATCTCTCGCCATTGCTGAACTCAACCAGCATAAGAGGAGCACTGTGGCCAGGATCGTCTATAAGCTCCAGAACCTCACCGTTGAGTAGCGTGCCGCGCTTTTCTGCGATAAACGAAACGTCCGCCTTGAAGGTGTTCGGCGGCTTTCTGTACGCATTGCTGCCTTTTCCGCGTCTTTGTTGCCTCAGTCTCTTTCCCATAAATATCACACGAGTTTAAGCTTCAATGCTATGTCGCCAGCCTTGAATTTCTTGGCGACTTTTATATATGCTTTCTTTACGTTCTGCGGCATTCTTGCCGTGGAAACGCGCTCGACCTTGACCGCGAATGTCTTCTCAAATTCTTCCTTTATCTCGCTGTTCTTTGCTCGCATGTCAACTACGTATGTGATGACATTATCTCTGTCTATCATATTTATTGCCTTTTCTGTTGCCAGCGGATAAAGCAGCACCTTCATTTTTTCACCAGATTCTGCATCTGAGCGAGCGCGTTTACTGCGCTTTCGCTCCATATGATGAGCCTAGGCATCGCACCAGGCGCAAGAAGGCTTACGCTCATTTTTTCGACACTGCAAACGTCCACTCCAGGTATATTGCGGCCGGCCTTTTCGAGGTTGCTCGAGTCCTTTGCAACTATAAGCGCGGTCTTCCTGAATTTTCTGGTCTTTGCCTTTGAGTTCCTTCTGTATGCATCCAGCTTTGGCTTGTGCGAGAGGTTTATTTCATCGAGCAGATTAAGATTCTTGAATAGAGCCATCAGCTCCTTGCTCTTAGAAAATTTCTCGATAGAAGAATCAACAACCACAGGCAAATTTATCTTAAGGTTTAGCCTTTCCTTGAGAGCATCGCTTGCCGAAGCGCCTATGGCGGATTCGATTGCAGATAGCCTTTCCTTAGAGTTGATTCGCTCAACAAGCCTTTTCTCGACCTTCGTAGGATGGGCCCTTCTGCCCTTGGTGCTCGACGGAATCCTTCTAACGTAGCCCATGGCTCCGCCGCCAAGCTTCTGCCTCGGTCTTATGGCTATGCCGAGTTGCCTGCCGGTTCTGAATGCGCCCCTGCGCCCTACGTACGTTGCTGTGGTTTCCATGCCCGCATATTTGTACCTGCCTTGCGGCTGGTACCTTTCGCTTTGCTCTGCAAGAAGCGCGCGCCTAACCAAGTCGACCCTGAATTCTGTCTCAAATACCTTCGGCAGTTCTATCCTTCTCGCGATTTTGCCATCGGTTTGATAAAGGTTGGCTTCCATTTTATGCACCTTGCTTCGAGACAGTCGATATGTACGTTATCTGAGCCGGTTTAGCCTCGGCTTTGCTTCTTATAGCCTTTCTGATGCGGACTATTCTTTTAGCCGGGCCAGGCACAGATCCGTCAACTACTATAAAATCGTTTCTTACAACGCCGTAGTTGACGAAGCCGCCAGCCACATTGATTTGGCTCGCAGAATCCGCATTTCCGATTTTGTAAACGCGCTTGTTTAATTCAGTCCTATAGTTGTAGCCCAAATGGCCAGCCTGCGGCACGCTGTAGAGCACTTTAGGAGGATGCCAAGCGCCGAGCGTGCCCACATGTCTTATCTTGTTTGTAGCTTTGTGAACCTGCCTGGCGACGCCGAATCTCTTTATGGGGCCTTGCCAGCCCTTGCCCTTCGTTATGCTGGTTAGATCCACGTATTCGCCCTCCTTGATTATTTCTGACGCCTTTACCTCCTTGCCAAAAGCTTTCGATAGATACGCAAGCTTTTCGGCAACGCTCTTGCCGCCTACGGCAACTTCGAACCGCATCACCTTCTTGCTGCCATGCTTCAAGGTTGAGAGGTCCGCAAGCATCAGGGCGGCGACGTCTTCTACGCCGTCTGCCTTTATAAAGTCAATGTTTTCCACAGCTTTCTTGGAGTTTTTTATGCCGATTCTTTGAGCCAGACCTTTGAAGTAGTATTCTTCGGCTGGCTCCTTGTACTGCGCCTTTTTGTAGAGCCTTACTCCATAGAGGTACATCTTCGGCACTTCGAGCACGGTAACGCTTCTGACTATCTCGTTGCCCTTGGAAGGCGAGTTCGAGTCGTCTATAAGCGCTATATGGGTCATGCCCGCCTTCAACGCTACAAGACCCAAAGGCATGGGCTCAGCTACTGAAGGCCAATGCCTCATTCTAGGCATCTGCCTCTGCGCAATTCTGTGAGGTCTGAATTCCAGTGAACCCTTTCTCATTGCAAACCACGCGGATAGGTTAATATATTTAAGCGGAAGATTAAAAAAGCTATACAAGGCTTTTGACCGAACTTATGACGTTAAGCTGTTTCATTATGCTGTTCATCGAAGCGAGCAGCGCTCTAGAATCGTTGGAAGCTATGTTTATTGTTATTGAGTCTTTGCTCTCCTTTACGCTTATCTTGCTCCTTTTGTATTTTATCTCTTTGTCCATTACCTTAATGTAATCCTTTGCTTCGCCAATTGAAATTTTTATTGTCGCGTTTGGCATCTTTTCACGCCCTTGATTTGTTTTTGCTTGTGTCAAAGCCGCTTCTGGTTACGCCGCGGTGCTTCCTGCCAGCGCTTGTCATGCCGCGGTATGCTCTGCCGTTCTGCGAGACCACTGCTGCGTAGCGCTTGTCGTTTGTTATTGCTGGATGTGATTTGTCAAGCATTATCACTTCGAAAAACTTTGAAGAAGCGTTGGAGCCAACGAAATATGAGTTGAGCACCTCGCAGTTGCTGAACTTGCGCGAAGCCCTTTCCTCGGCAATAGCTTGAAGCGACTTTTCTCTTGCAAAAAATCTGCCGCTCTTTGAAGGCTTTCTGCCGCCCATCGGCTTGGGCCTTTTGCTGAGGCCGCGGCCAACGCTCACTCTGACCACAATTACGCCTTGCTTGGCTCTGTAGCCCAGCTCCCTGGCTCTCGCTATGTTGGTTGGTTTTTTGATCCGTATTATTGGGGGCTCCTTACTCCAGGCGGCAAGTCTGGATCTAAGCAACGCGTTCCTTTCGGAATACTCGTTGCGAAAGGTTTCCTCTACGTACTTGTGCATTCCCATTTCAAACCACTCAGCGTGCTATATAAGCCAAATAAGTTACATGGCTTGATGCCTGAAAGTAAAAAGGCACATTTCAGTTAATTATTTATCACGATTGCATTTTTATATCTTTGTGGTGGTGTGGCGCACATGGCTTTTATATAGTATTTAGCAAATGTGCATTCGCATGAGCATATTTGGAGCTCATAACAGGCGTGGTTCTTCATCCTTGCACGACAGGATAGGGAAGTGTGAAATTGCTTTCAGATACGTTGTTAGAAACTTTTGTCAGTATAAAGGATAGCATTGTTGGATCGTTGCCGACCGTGGTATTAATCGAAATGAATAAAGGAAGTCGATATCTTTGTGAGAAACAGTAGCTAAACGAGCCGTGCACAGGTGCTGTGGAATTCGGCGAAGCGATGAATGTGCCATAAGACAGAGAGCAATTCTGCCCGTTAAAAAATACTGTAACTGGTTGCGTTGCATTTATAACTTCGAATAAGCCCCCAATCGCTTTAAAATACGTAGCTGTTGTAGAATTTGGTTCTTTTAAAATGCATTCTTCGAATGTTGGAAAGCAACTGTGATATGTGCCGTTTGCGTAGAAACCCAAAAGGGTTAGACTAGAACTTTTAGAAGATGGTAGTGTAAGGTTTATCAGCTCCGATCCATTTTCCGCTTGATAAGCGACGAGCACGCTTGTATTCGTAAAGTTAAAGATGTATAAATGCCCAGAATAGAAAACGCTTATGTTTCTTTGCTGCTGGGAGATTGGCGAAAACAGAGGCTCAACGAAGAACGCGCTGATAGCATGCGCTGACATTAGATAATAAACGAAGCTAACCATGGTTTCAACAGAGGAGTTCATATTGTTGTAATAGCGTGCTCCATACACATTATACTTTGGCGTTTGGCTATAAATTACATAAGACACATATGCAAGAATTAATATAACTGCGGCAATGATAATCCAAATATAATATTTGTTCCTATTTCTATTACTCGCAGAATTTTCTAGAGGAGTTTGTGCAACTTCGTCCATTCAATCAATCCCTAATAACTATTGACACTGAATTTTATCTGTACAAGTGCAAGAAACCTTAAAAGAAATAACAGGGCAGCAACATGTTTTCCCTATAGTCGTCTGTGTTGTTGTTTTAGTTGTTGTTTT
>JAVZVY010000025.1:0-7816 GCA_038878295.1 Candidatus Micrarchaeaceae archaeon
GACGCCCTTCTCAGCAAGCTTCCTATAAATGCCAACGCAAAGACAGCGCTCTTCAACTACTTCGTAGAGCAGTTCCTGTTTGCAGGCTACATACCTAACAGGAATCTGCTGCTCATCGAGGCTACTTATGACGGTAAGTCAGGAAAGCATTACCTGGTGTTCCACGCGCTCTTCGGCAGGCGCATCAACGACGCGCTCTCAAGGCTCTTCGCGATGCTTCTCGGAGATGCGCTAGACCAGGACATAGGTGTGATGGTACACGACAACGGCTTTGTGCTCATGCCTGAAGATGCAAAGGTCACTAAGGTTATGATAGACGACGCATTTGCTGAGCTTCTCAACTCAGACATAGAAGCGATGCTCAGAAGCAATCTTAGAAACACTGAGCTTTTGAAGAGGCACTTCAGGCATGTCGCAGCGAGAAGCTTCATGATACTCAAGAACTACAAGGGCTGGAAAATAGCAATAGGCAAGCAGCAGTTCAATTCGCAGCTTCTTTTCAAGGCTATAGAAAGCGAATATCCGGATTTTCCGATAATAAACGAGGCTTACCGCGAGGTGCTCAACGACGTTATGGACCTGGTGACTCTGAAGGAAATCCTGAAGAGCATAGCTAACGGCCCGTTGAAATACAAGTTTATAGAAACGCCAACTCCAAGCCCGTTTGCGCACACATTAATAACATTTGGAAGCGCAGACGTCGTGCAGATGAAGGGCAGGGTGAAGTACCTGCAATACCTGCACAGGCAGGTCATGAAAAGAATAAAGCCCATGCAGGGCTGGCTTGCAAGGCAATAGATGCATTCAGCGACAATTGGTGTATGCGATGATGCTTTCTGATGACATAGAACTCGTCGAAGGCATGCCGATAGCCTTTATAAAAAGCCTCAATGCTCTGGCTGTTGCCGATCTGCATCTTGGCTACGAGGGCGTCATGGCCAAGAAAGGCTTGCTCCTGCCAAAAGTCAACCTGAAGCACATATTCCAGGATCTTGACAAAGCGCTATCAGCTACTGGCGCGGCCTCGATAATAGTGGATGGCGACATAAAGAACGAGTTTTCCGACGTAGACAACGAAGAGTTCAACGAACTTTACGAATTCGTAAACCATTTCAAGGAAAAGGGCGTCAAGCTCGTCTTGATAAAAGGCAACCATGACAACTTTGTCGACAGATACAAACAGTCATTCGGCATAACGATAGCCAGACAGGAACTTCTCATAGGCAACTATCTCTTCTTCCACGGCGAGGAGATGCCTGCAGCATACAAGAATGCATCCGCGCTTGTAATGGGCCATGAACATCCGTCAATAGCTGTATTTACCGATGCAGGATCTAAAGAAAAGCTTCGTTGCTTCCTTTACGGCTTCTACAAAAGAAAGAGGCTTCTTGTGCTGCCCGCGATGAACTACTTTGCGCAGGGCACAGACATGAATCTTGAGCCTAAGGAAAACCTTCTTTCGCCTGTAATGAAAAGTATAGACATAGATAAAATGCACGCAATAGCACTCGGCTACGGCTCGACTATAGACTTCGGCGAGATCGGCAAACTCAGATATGCATAAATAAAATATTCATTGACTATTAGCCAATCATCAGCATGTTTGCCAGCGCCATAATGTAGCTATTTTAAATTTGCTATCCATAAAAAATAGGTGCTTCAATGGTTGAAACCGCAACCGACGAAAACGATGAGGATGCTTCTGACAAAAAAGTTCAGGTAGAGATTGGAGCGCCTATATTCGTGTGGCTGCTTCTTCTTGTAGTATCCTTGGCTATAGTAATATTTGCACAAGACGGCCTCATACCAAAAAGCGGCATAGGTGGCAGCTTAATGTCAATCGCCAATCTTATACTTTTCATGCCTGGCGCGCTCATATTACCTATAATAATAGGCGCGGCTATAGGCGCAGAGATAGGCAGAAGCTCTAAGGACATGAAAGTTGCGACAAAAGCAGGAATCATAAATGGCGTATACGCCGGCATAATCTATATCATAGCAATTGTTATAATATACGAGATAATAACGTACGTGCTGCCCTCGGCAATACCAAGCATAAGCTTCCTGTTAAGCTACTGGCTTGCTATGCCATTCGCATTGGTTGTGCTTGTCTCTCTTGGCTTTGCGGTGCTGTCGCATTCAAGAAAGGTGAGCGTGGGCTAGCCCATCACTCCTTAGCAGCGCTGACTATCCTTATCACATCATTGTCCTTTAGCGCATAATCCTTCTTGAGGCGCATCTTAGTTCTTGCATTTACGGCATAGAGCATGCCCTTTGCGAGATTGGTGTGTATCGCCCTGGCAAGATCCTCAGCAGTAGAGCCGCTTGGCATCAGCAGCGCATCAGGCAGCACGTTGCCGTAATGGTCCGTGTATTTGTTCTCGTCCTCAACAGGGTATACAACAATCATCTTAAGCACCTCAAACACGGCCTTGTTCAGCAATTCCTGCACGCCTGTTGTATGCTTCGCAAGAAACCTTTTTGCGTATTCAAGAGCGTTCTTCTGCTCGTTGTTTGGGCTTTTAAGCACGTCAAAGCCCGAGCTTCCCGGCACATAGCTTATCAGTTTGCTTTCAGAAGCCCTTCTTAGCATGAGCTCTACCTCCGCTGAGCACTCGACGTAGTTGTAGCCCGCAAGCCTCCCTTCGAGCTTGGCCCTCGCTTCATCGTCAAGCATGTCTATCTTGTTTGCCGCGACAATCAGCGGCTTGCTCTTGCGAAGCAGTGCCCTCGCAAATTCAGCTGTGTCGCTCTCACTCCAGCTTATTCCTGAAAGAGGCAGCCCAAGCTCGTTTGCAGCACCCTCAATCATTTCAGCATTGATCTTCAAGCCGGTCAGTGCCTCCTGCAAAGCTGCAGCTCCGTCTTCCCTTTTCTTCAGCGTACTTGCGTGCCTTTTTATTATGTCGCTAAGCCAGAAGGCCAGCTCGTTCTGCACCATCTTTATTTCTTCTACTGGGTCGCAGCCATCACACTGGTTGCCGTTTATGTCTGTTTTGCCGCTTGCATCGATTACTTGTATAAGCACGTCTGCACTTGCTAAATCGTTGAGAAACTGGTTGCCCATCCCTTTTCCAAGGTGGCTTCCAGGGACGAGTCCAGCAACGTCGACAATTTCAATTGGCACAAACCTTGTGCCGTTTATGCAGAGCGAATTCCTTGGATTGCAGTGCACGCCAAGCTCCGAATCGACGCATTTCTTCGAAACATATGCAACGCCGTGATTAGGCTTTATAGTAGTAAATGGGTAGTTGGCTATTGCGACGTTGAGCATTGTCATTGCTGCGAAGAGAGTGCTCTTGCCCTTGTTTGGCGCCCCTACAATGCCAATAAGCATGTCATCATATGCAATTGCGCACACATTTATTTATTTTTGTGTGCAATTCCTATTGCGCAGGGGTGGCAGAGCCTGGTCAAATGCGGCGGGTTCAGGGCCCGTTTGCTTAGTGCATGCGTGAGTTCAAATCTCACCCCCTGCACTAAAATCAAAATACTTTTATGCTTTGCCTGCGTTATAGATGCAGGCAAGGCCATGCACGCTAAGACCTTAAAGCAAAATTCAAAACTCAGAGTGCAGTCAGCAATGGAATACCTAATGACATACGGCTGGGCAATTCTCATCATTGCAGTTGTATTGGGCGCAATCTTCGCCCTGGGCTTATTCAGCCCTTCGACGTTCGCTGGTACGGAATGCTTATTCCCTGCAGGATTCGGCTGCACAAACATCCAACTTTCGAGCTCCGGCGTGGTCACAATTACAATACTGCAGTCTACAGATGATCCTATAAACATAACCGCAATAGGCTGCAACACGCAGCAGACCACTGCAGACATGCAGGCGCCGTATGCGCCTCCTTCTAACCAGCTCTACATGCAGTCTGGAAAAAGTTATACTTTAAGCATTCAGTGCTACAGCAACGGCGCGACTTATGCACAGCCGATAGGTTCGTTGTTTGAGGGCTACATCGCGATAAACTATACTGACGATGTAAGCGGCATAGCTTCAACAATATACGGCAAGGCTGTTGTAAAGGTCTCGTCCTAAAAGCAACATGCAAAAACAGAAATCTTTTTAATCTTTGATGAATATAGCTAAATGGTGTTTTAATGGCTGAAAGAAAACAGAAGGTTGTTGTTGATCCCGAAATGTGGATGGCAAGGCAGCTTCACTTCCAGGAAAGGCACTCTGGCTGGAACATCTTCATATCTATCTACTGGTCCATCTTCGTGCTCCTAGTGAGCATGTTGCTGATGTTCTACGCAAGACTGGCACTTACTGTATACACGTTCTTCGGCCTTGTTCTCTTCGTATTCGCGATCATGGTAATAGTGTACGGCTTCACTTCTGCACTACACCTTAAGCTCATGAAGCGCTACGGCTGAGCTTTATTTATATCTTTTCTTTCTTTAATTTACTGCTTCTTTAGCTGGTATAATGCAAATCCCTAACATATACGCCTACAAAAGACTGAAGCTGCTCATACTCATACCTCTCGCGCTGCTATTCATAGGGCTTTATCTCTCTACGCGCGTGATGCTCGACACTTCGCTTAGCGGAGGCATAACGATAACCCTGAGCTCGAATTCTACGATGAGCGCAGCCGCGCTTGCCGCAACTCTCTCAAAAGAGTTGAACACGCCGGTTACGGTAACAAAAAGCGCGCTCGGCGGTTACTCCATAACAATAGCTGCTAACCGCAACTTCACCATTGCCGAGAACCAGCTCATGGCATTGTACCTGTTTTCGGGAAACTATACAGCATACGCTTTCAACAAAACGAGCGCAGAGCTTTCCCTGCAGAGGAGCCCTGGCAACTCAACTCTGCTAAGCATAATAAGCAAGTCTCAGGCCGGAATGAACGAGTCGCTGCTCGGCATGGCCAAGGCCATTTCCGGCGAAGCGTCAGAGCTCGCATATCTGACAGGCCCAGTCAGCTACAACGCAAGCAACGCGGCAAACATGGTCGCTGTTGCGCAAGGCGTTTACAACAATGCAACCGCAATATACAAAGCCAAGGTCATCAGCCTGATAGAGGGCGCGCTCGGCAGCATAAGCATTTCTGAATATGAGAACGTCACGCCCACTCTCGGCAGGTATTTCCTATCACAGGTAGAGACTGTTATAATAATAGCTTTCGTGCTCATCTCGATAGCAGTATTCTTCATATTCAGGTCGATAGTGCCATCTCTTGCAATAATTTTCGGAGCCGGCAACGACATTATTGTTGCGATAGGCATGATGGGCTTGTTCGGCATACCGCTCGGCATTTCAAGCCTTGGTGGCTTACTCATGCTCATAGGCTACTCAATAGACACAGAAATACTTACCTCAATAAGGATACTTAAGCGCAAGGAGGGCTCGGCTGAGGAGCGCGCTTACTCAGCGATGAAGACAGGCCTGACAATGACAACCACAGCAATAGTCGCTTTTGCCACGCTTTTTGCAGTCTCTATAATAGCATACGTGCCGACATACTTTGAAATTTCCGGCGTTGTGCTCTTCGGCTTGATTGCAGACATATTCACTACGTGGTTCGGCAACGCGCCTATGGTGCTGCTCTACAAGAAGAGGAAAGAGCTGAGATAATGGCCTTGCTAGATTACATAAAGGACAGGCGCATATACACGCTGCTCATATTCATAGCGATACTTGCGGTGCTAGACGCGCTTTACGGAGGACCGCACATACTTCACTTCGGCATTGAGTTCATAGGCGGCACGCAGATACCGGTAACGCTTGCGCATCCCGTGAATCCGGACCAGATGAGCAGCCTCATAAGCACTTTGCAACAGCGCGTCTCAACGTTCGGCTTGAAAGAGGTCACTATAGAGGGCATAGGCAACTCAGAGGTTTATGTCATAATTCCGACGGTCTCACCAACAGAGATAAACCAGACCATTTCAATAATAGAGAGCCAGGGCGTCTTCCAGGGCATAGTCAACGGCAAAGAAGCTATAAACGGCTCTGGCATACTTCCAGGAAGCATAGGGACAGTGCCGCCGACAATGCAGGCCGGCAACGTCTCTTGGGCTGTAGACTTTTTCATAACCACGTCCGCAGCAGGCCGCTTCTCAAAGGCTGTTTACGGGCAGGCCAACAAACCCCTTTATATGTTCCTTGACAGGCCGAGCAACAGCATAGTTGTGCTTAACTCATCGATACTCGACGCAAGCCTCGTATCTGGGCTTACAGAGCAGAGCGCAATACAAGCAATGCAGCAGGCGCTGGCGCTGCAGTCCAATCCAATACTGCTTCAGGTGCTGAACAGCAACCAGAGCAACCTCAACAGCGTAATGAGCTTCCTTAAAGCTCACAATTCCACGTATCGCAACGTAATAATAGCTTCGAAGGGCACTTCCAGCGGACTAGCTAGCAGGATTGAGAGCATGAACTACACGCTTACCTTTGAAACAGTGCAGAACATGACTCCAATATTCACGCCTGTTTCGACAGTGCCGGGCCAGCAGAGCTACATTGTCGATTCGTGGCCGGCCGTTGGCTTGCTCTCTGCGCCGATTCTGAGCCCCGGCGTAACAAACGGCACAGCCGGAGAGAGCTATCAGATTTCAGGATTCGCGCCTCCAAGCCTTGCGCCGCAGCAGAAGCTAAACTACGCCAACGAGCAGGAAAAGAGCATAGCCAGCATTCTGAGCGGCGGCGCGCTACCAGTGCCCGTAATAGTCGGCTCGCCTACTCTTATACCGCCTGAGCTCGGCAAATCTTCCCTATACATAAGTGGAATAGCCGGCCTCTTCGCAATAATTGCGGTTTCTGCTGTCATAATAATCAGATACAAGAAGCTCTTTCTCGTGGTGCCGATAATATTGACGACAGTAGCGGAGCTTTTCATAATACTTTCAGTAATAGGGCTCATAGGCACTATAGACCTCGCTGCTGTTGCAGGAATGATAGCGGTTGTAGGCACCGGCGTTGACGCGCAGATCATAATTACAGACGAGATACTAATGGGCAAAGAGGCTGCTGCCAAGACCAAGCTAGGCAACGCCTTCTACATAGTCTGGGCTGACGCAGCGCTTCTCATCATAGCTATGCTGCCCCTGCTTTTCTCTACGTCGCTTGTTAGCATAATAGGCTTCTCGGAATCCACAATACTTGGTGCGCTTCTCGGCGTGCTTATAACAAGGCCTTTCTACGGCGCGATAGTGAGCAGGCATTACGGCGGTGGTGCATAATGGCAAGGATTTGCCCGAGGTGCGGCAGGTCCAGCAATGAAGTAAAATTCTTCGGCGCTTTCTGCGAGGACTGCACAAAAGCCATGCTCATAGAAGCTTTGCCAAAACGCGTTACTGTGACGCGCTGCAAGCGTTGCGGCAGGATAAAAGCTGGTACGGGCTTTGTTGAGCAGTCAAACGCCGCGCTGGCTGTGGCAGTCGCGAAGTTCTTCAAGGGCTATTCTGTTGACGTGCAGGGCAGCGACGGCAACTCTATCGAGGTAAAGCTCACAAAGAAAACAAATGAAGGCGACATAGAGATATCGGCAAGGCTCAATATAGATTATGAAAACACACTATGCGATGCTTGCTTCAAAAAGGCAGGGGGCTACTACGAGGCTGTGCTTAGCATAACTGGCGACCACGGCAAAGCCGCGAGACTCGTTGATTCTCTTAGGAATTACGTCGAGGCTAAGGGCGGCTTCATAACTAAGATTGCGGAAAGCGCCGACGGCTACGATGTCTATTTGCCAGACAAAAGGCTCGCGAGAAGCTTCATAGAGATGATGCACCTAAAGCCAAGCGTTTCATACAAGCTCGCAGGCCTTAAGGGCGGCAGGAGGGCTTACAGGAACAGCTACTA
>JAVZVY010000026.1:0-4992 GCA_038878295.1 Candidatus Micrarchaeaceae archaeon
TCTTCGCCGGCCGCTCCGTATTTATAATAGAAGAGCCGCGGACTTGCAAGCTTTTCTTCTGCAAAGTACGATATCAATATGTCAGCTATGGTCGGAGCCCAACTGCTAAGTTTTTCTAGAACCTCTTCAGGGCCGATCTTGCCCATTTTATGCCATTCAAGTATGCCTTTTGCAAGTTCATATTCATGATTCCTAGTCCTGAGTTCTGTCGTCTCGGTCATTCTAATACCCCATGTATTCATATGTCTATACTACTCTTTAAAATACATAGCAGGCGGCTACGACGATTGTATATTTTTGGAGCAGCTCAATAGACAAACTCCACAAGTGCCATCTATCCAAAAAGATAGCGCAGCGTGGAAAATCTGCTCTCTTTAATTCCATAAAATCCGCTGAAGTCGCTCGCTGAATCTTCTACATAAAAGACGTGCCTTCATATGGCGACAGCTTCTTCTTTACCATAGACATTTACCTCTTGGAACTCTTCGTAGTGCTTGGCACGTTTCCAGAAGCTGCTGTGATCATCATCTTTGCGGCGCTAAGCTACAGGCAAAGACATAGCCTAAAAATGCTCAGCATAATAGCGGGCGTCATAATAGTCAGCATTGCTGGCACTCTTTACATAGCTTCGTTTCCCGAATTCCTTTATTACTCAGAATTCATAGGCATACTCTTTCTTTTGCTTGGCTTTTTCAACTTTGGCCTGCTCAAAAAGCGCTAACGCTTTTTACACGCGGAAATATGCTATGCGAGAGCATTTTAATAATTGTTTTGCAAAAAAACTCTTTGGTGATGAGATGGGGCTTGATGGAAAAAACGCGTTGGTTGTGGGGGTTGGGCCTGGTCTTGGTAGCGCTACTGCATACATGCTGCTCAAAGATGGCGCCAATGTTGTGATAAGCGCTAGAACAGAGCAGAAGCTGAAGCAAATAGTGAAAACGCTTTCGAAGTACGGTCACGTAGATTATGTTGTTGGAGATGCATCAACACAGGCTGGCGCCGAAAGCATAGTCGAACAAGCTGCCAAAAAGCTTAAGCGCATAGATGCACTTATACTTACAGTTGGAAATTATGTCTCAACTAGCTTGGGAAACGTTAAGGAAGCTGACATAGACAAGCTTCTTGGCGCAAACGTGAAGGCTCCAATTTTCTTGGTAAATTCGGCAAAGAAATACATGAGTTGGGGTTCGTCTGTGGTTCTGGTCTCGTCTATTTTTGGAATCTATAGAGGCGCAAAAAGCTCATACGCCTACTCGGCAGCTAAAGCGGCTGTAGCAAGGCTTGCTGAATCTCTTGCTGCGGAACTTGTTGCAGAAGGCATAAGGGTTAACGCCGTTGCGCCACTGTCGATGCGCTTCGATTTCAAGCCTGAACGCGATTGGCGCCGAGAAAGGAAAATCGGCGATGCTGACTGCCCTCCTGAGGATGTTGCGAGCGTAATTAGATGGCTTGCATCTGATGATGCTGAATGGGTGGACGGCGTAGTCGTTCCTGTAGATGGCGGAGCCAGGCTCAAATAGAGAGCCTAATCGGCTTTGCTGCAGGGCAGAATAGAACTAGAATAAAAGCGCTAGAATATACTAGGGGTAATATTCGATGCAGACAGAAATCGACAAGAGATTCAAGTATCTGCTTTATTCAAGGGCATTTAGGAGTGTGGCCCTCATATACATGAGCCTGGCATTTTCGCTTTATCTGACTGCACTGCGCATCGGCGTAATAGCGATAGGTCTTGTCGCTGCCGCTACGATGCTTTTTATGATCTTCCTGACAATGCTGCTCGGTATGCTTGGCGACAGAAAGGGCTACAGGATAGAACTCATTGTTGCTGAACTTGTGGCATTTGTTGGCGCACTAATAATAGCGGCTTCGTCTTCGGCAATTTTCATAATCATAGGCATGATAATCGCTGGACTAAGCAGCGGCGCTGGCGGAATGCGTGGCGCATTTTCTCCAGGCACAAATGCATTCGTAGCAAATAACTACAGTGATGAGAGAGAAAGAATCAGAAAGTATTCAATACTTACGATGACGGCTTCGGCTTCTGCAATAGGCGGCAGCGTGCTTTTCAGCAGCATTTCGCCACTAAGCTCATATGTTGGGCTGCTCAATGCATATAGATACATGTTTTTGCTGGCTGCCGTGCTTCTCGGCATATCGACTATTTTTTTGATGATGCTGAAGGAAAATATAAGGCCAAAGAAAACCACTAAATTCATGAAGATGAGCAGTGTAAAATACGCTACAAAAGTCATTACAGTTAACGCATTTGGCGGACTTGGCATGGGCCTTGTCATACCTTTGCTCCCACTATGGTTCAAACTTTCGTATCATGCTGAACCACTTGAAATAGGACTCATATTCAGCGTCGTCTACATCGCGACAGCATTGGGCTCCTATATTTCCTCGGTCGTTGCACACAGATTCGGTGCTGTGAGCATATCCTCATATACGAGAATACTCAGCGGCGTGCTTCTCTTTGCAATGGCTGTTTCGCCAACACTGATTATAGCCGCCCTTATATATATTGCCAGAGCAATAACAGCCGGATTTGGCAGTCCAAGCAGAACCGCAGTGAGCGTGAGAGGCATAAACGCAGAAGACTATGGCGCAGCTACAAGCGTACAGGGAATAGCCTCTAGAGTAGCTCAACTGAGCTCCGGTGCAAGCGGTTACCTCATGGACTACGCATTGCCAATGCCAATACTCATAGGCGGCCTATTCCAGCTGATAAGCGGCATAAGCTACAAACTGCTTTTCAAAGACACAAAGCAGAATAAAGTATAAAACCAACGGCGAAAATTGTAAAAATGCTCATTGCCAATTACAAATGGCGATAAAATGGAAGCAAGAAAAATATACTCATCTTTGGATGAAATAGTTGAGCCTTCGCATACCGCATTGATAGTTTGGGATGTACAGAATATGCTGGTTAATAGAATATTCAACAGGGACGAATTCATTGGCAATCTCAATCGGCTCATAGAAGCCGCACGCGGCGCGGATGTGCCTGTATTCTATACAAAGATAACTCCGCTACCAGAAAAGTTTGAATCGAAAGCAAGGCTTGCATTCATGAAAAACTGGGGCAGCCTTGGCAATGACAAGAGCCTGTTTGAGCTTGCTGTGCAGCCAACTGATAAAGATATAGTGCTAAACAAAAACACAGCTAGCGTCTTCGTAGGCACAAACTTCGAGCTTATGGCAAGGAATGCTGGCATAGAGACGCTCGTTTTCACAGGCATAGCAACCGAAATTGGCGTAGAATCCAGCGCGAGAGACGCGCTCAATAGAGGCTTCTATGCAGTTGTGGCAAAGGATGCAGTTTCATCAAGCGACAAAGATGCACATGAAAGATCGCTCGCAAATATGCAAAAATTGCTTTTGATTTCAAACTCAGAGGAGATAGCAAGAATCTGGTTGAAAAGCAAAGGATAACCATTTGCCATAGCCGCCGAAAATTATTTAGGATTATCATTCAATATACAATTGCATGGAGTACGTAAAAGATAACTGGAATAAACTGTTAACTCTAAATGTTAGTTCTAAAATTGCAGTACTTTCAACGCGAAGTTCTGGCATAGACAGACCGTTAGACAGTGACAGACCGCTAAGTGACATAGACATTGCGAGCCTTTCAACAGTATTTGGCGGGAATGTTTCGTGTGTGGACGCTTATTTTTATGGTACAGACACAAAGAACAGAATAGGCAAGATTGTTATCAAGTACAACGATGGTACAAAGAAGACTAATGAAGCCCCAACAAGCAAAGAGATAGAGAAAATTGTTTCGTTAAAAAACAAGCTTTTTAAAGAAGACAGCATACTCATGCAAGTACGCAGAGATGCGGATTCCAATACGCCAAAAAGCATGCCATTTGTAAAGATAAGTGGAAAAGTTGTCGACATGGAAACAGGCGAACAGAGGCCTATGACTGAAGAGGAACTACAAAAGATCCTTGAGCACTTTGGAAATCTGCTTGGCGAAGGCAACGAGAGCCATCTAATTACAAACGATGATGAGTTAAAGAAATTTTTTAGAAATATGAATAGAGACAAGAAAAACAGAAGATTTTTTGACGACTTTTTCTAATTACTGGCTATTACATTATTGTTCCGCTTTTGGCTCCAATTGCTGCACATAATTTGCAGTACAGTGTTCCTGTGGGTTGGAGATGTGGCTAGCCACCGTGGCACTTCTACAGAAACATACAAATATCAATAGACGCGTAGAGCTTCCGCAGGCAAGCGAACTGCTGACGGTGCATACATGGCTATAATTAGAGAATTCGAGATACCGCATCTTTTGGATGGATGTGGAAACATTCCCAACTGTGGATTTCGTGCCACAGCGCATCTCATTTGGGCATATCGCATTCAACTCTGGATAGTCCCTTTCGGGACGTATTTCAGATATATGCGAGACCAACATCATTCTATCATCCTCAAAACTTATATTTGCTCGCATTCATCCCCCGCCAAGTCAAGGGGACTTGCCGCTCGCTGAGTTAAAGTCAAATAGGCACAAAGAGCAGGCAAATTCTGCATTGAAAGTAAAACTTTTTGCAATTAGTTTTTTCAACCTGATTCAGGATATGGAGAATGTGGTTGCATGGTTAAAGAAGGAGAAAAGGCCATAGATTTTGAACTCGATGGATCTGATGGCAGAAAGCATAGCCTGGATGAATTCAAAGGCAAATATCTTGTTTTATATTTTTATCCGAAGGACAACACGCCTGGCTGCACAATAGAGGCAAACGAATTCAATAAGAAACTAGATACAATAAGGAAGCTTGGCGGAGAAGTAGTCGGAATCAGCAAGGACGATCTTAGCTCTCACGGCAAATTCAAGGACAAATATGGGCTGAATTTCCTACTGCTTTCTGATCCAGATAGCAAAGTCATAAAAGCGTATGGCGCATATGGCAACAGGGGCATATTCGGATACGGCACGCTGAGGAACACATATATAATAGATGGTAAAGGTCAAAT
>JAVZVY010000026.1:5092-7021 GCA_038878295.1 Candidatus Micrarchaeaceae archaeon
TTGGCGGCGCGAAGAACGCCATAAAAATAGCTAAAGAACTTGAAGCAAAAGGCAAAAAGCTAATAGGCATACGCATAGACAGCGGCGACCTGCTTAAGTTATCCTCAAAGGTAAGGAAAATGCTTGATGATGCAGGGTTAAACTATGTAAAGATAATGGCGAGCGGCGACCTCAATGAGTGGCGTATCAGGGACCTCCTAAAGAGCAATGCACCTATAGACATGTTTGGCGTTGGAACTGAACTCGTGACTGGCCAGCCCAAGGCGGCTCTTGGCGGCATATACAAGCTTTCTGAGATACGGAAAAATGGCGTAAGCAAACCTAAGATGAAGATTACCGATGATGCGGCAAAGTCAACAATACCCGGCAGCAAGTCTGTGTGGCGCATCATCGAAGGAGAAAAGTTCAAAAAAGACGTAATTGCTTTGGAATCCGAGGAGTTTGATGGATTAAAAATGCTTGTAAAAGTTGTCGAGAACGGCAAAGTTATTCTGCGTCGGGAAAGCCTTGATAAAATCAGGAGAAGGGTCAAGAAAAGCTTCGAAATGTTGCCAGAAAGTTACAAAAGCATAGACAACGCGATATCTTACCCTATAGAGCTAAGCCCAAAACTCCTGGAGCTGAAGAATGGGCTAGAAAAAACAATCTACGGCAAAATGCGTACAAAAGATTAATATAAATTTACTGCGCAAATCATAATGTGCTGCGAAATGGATGAATACGAAGTAATAGAGCACAGATTGAAAGCGAATGGCGGACCAGGCAATGGCGGCGATTCTCAAAGGATAACGATTATCAAGGCGTTGAACTTCAAGTTGCCTACTTGCATAAGCTTTTCCTCTTCGATAGACTTGCAGGTAGACACAAAGATTCATGCTGACGAAAATGTGGTATATGCAGACAACAAAGCCATAGGCGAAGTTGCTAGCAAACAATGTGGCACCGACGTCGCAGTGAATTCTAATTATGATATAAAATATACTGGCGGCTACTCAAAAGATGGAAAAGTCATATACATTGATAGGGACATGCCCAAGACGATAAAAATAGGCGACAAGGATGTCGATCTCATCCAGAGCATAGCGTTGCACCATGAAGTTGTCGAAAAATGGCTTATAGATGACGCGTACGATTACCAATATGCCCATGCCATAGCTACTAGAATTGAGAAGGAATACATAGAGTCGCTCGGTATAAATTGGGATAGCTACGATGCTGAAGTCGGAAAGGTACTTAGACAGATATACAGCAAAAAACTGAAGACAAGTCCGAAGAATCTTGATTTGACTCCGTACCTTGCAACGAACGACCAGGATACGCTCAAAGAAATAAGGGAAAGTCTTGAAATATAGGTGCTGACACGGCAAAAATCTTTGGAAAAACGTTTTTTGTGACAGGTGGCGCAGGCTTCATAGGCAGCAATATGGTGGAGGCGCTTCTAAAGCTTGGAGCCAATGTCGTAGCATACGACAACCTAAGCTCGGGCAGATACGAATTCCTCAAAGAGTTCGAAAAATATAAAGGCTTTAAATTTATAGAAGGCGATTTGCTAAACTTGGACAAGCTAAGCGTATCTATGAAAAGGAGCAATGCGGATGCCGTGGTGCATCTTGCGGCAAATCCTGACATAAGACTTGGCATCAAATACACAAATCTGGATCTCAGGCAAGGCACGATAGCAACTTACAACGTTCTTGAAGCTGCAAGGAAGTCCGATGTTAGGGATATACTATTTTCATCCTCAAGCGTGGTTTACGGTAGAGCGTCAATCAAGCCTACACCGGAAAATTATGGGCCGCTCCTGCCGATATCGCTATACGGAGCAGCGAAGCTCGCTTCTGAGGGTCTTATAACGTCTTTCTCAAATCTTTTTGGAATGCGTTACTATATATACAGGTTCGCAAACGTAGTCGGCAAAAATGGCACGCA
>JAVZVY010000027.1:0-6639 GCA_038878295.1 Candidatus Micrarchaeaceae archaeon
CTTGTACGACGCAGTTCTGCCTTTGGGTATTTTTAGCGTCTCTAAAAGCACTTTCTTCTGAAAATTTGTGAGGCCGTACTTATCAAGAATCCTAGAAATCTGAATTTTTGTATATCCCATTGTTATCATTTAAGTTTTGGATTTTAAAAACTTTTCAGTATGCGTGCACAGCACAGAAATGCCTAAGCTTTATGCACTTAACAAAAACTTGTATTTCTTGCGGTTTTGTACTTTGTGAATTTCTTTATTTCTTATGCATCTCCCACAGCGGGCCCAATTTTGATAGAAGCTCTCACGTGATGGGCAACTCGAGAAGAAATTGATAACCGCTACCAAAAAGGGCAGGCTAATGCAATTATCGTAAATGGTACAATACTCTGTGGCAAAAAATTCCTCAATGCCTCTTCAGATTTTGCTCAGGATGCCTTATCTCTGAATCAGAAACAATTTATAGTTTGCTAGCAATACTAAAGTGGTGCCTCTGTGTTCATAGTATTTGAAGGTATAGACGGCGCAGGCAAAACCACTCAAGCGAAGATCCTAAGTGACTATCTTGCCTCAAAAGGAATTAAATGCTTCTTGACGAAGGAACCTACAGACGGCCCGATAGGCGCATTCATAAGGCAAAATGCAAGAGGCGTAGCTGGAAGCTTCATAAAAATAAACAGAAACATAGCGAATAAGAAGGTTGACGGCTCGTTGGTAAATCAATTTGCGATGCAGGCGCTTTTCGTAAGCGACAGGCTCTACCACATAGAGCAGTTTATAAAGCCTAAACTTGAGTCTGGAAGCACAGTCATATCTGACCGCTACATACTCTCAACAATAGCATATGGCATGGCCGCGGGCATAAGCAAGAAGTGGCTCATTGCGCTTAACAAGGGGCTCATAGAGCCAGATGTTACCCTGCTTCTTGACATAAGCCCAGCTGTAGCGCTTAAAAGGATAGGCGCAAGGCAGGGCAGGAAGGAATTTTTTGAGAAGGAAGCCTTCCTAGGCAGGGCGAGGCGCGCATATTTAGAGCTCGCAAAAGGCAGGAAAGGCTGCATAATAATAGATGCGGCAAAGGGCAAAGATGAAGTGGCGCAGGAGATAAAAGCCAAAATAGATGACATTGTATAGGTGGTTGTTTGGAAAAAGTAGCTGACATATTCGATAACGAAAGCATAATAGGTGCGTCGACCATAAAAAGAGTAGGAACCTTCAGGATTGTCGCATCAAAGGATGCAGATCACGAATATCACTTTCTTCTGATGCCTATAGCACACAGAGAAAGGTTTTCAGAACTCACAGTAGAGGAGCTGACAGACATGCAGAAAGCCGAGGCAATTATCCAAATTTTTTATGCGAAGCACGGAATAAATGGCTATTCAAAGATAGAGCTTATAGGGGAGGAAGCAGGGAGGACGATTCCACACTACCACGTTCATTTTATTCCAGGCAAAAGCGACGCATTCCACAATGACCCCAGCAAGAGGCATATCCATAGGGACTCTACACAAATGGGCAAAGTAGTGCAAGAGCTAGCCGCAGAATTCAGCGGCATAAACATCTAGAAAAACGCATTTGCCTACAACGGCTTATATTTTATATTTTTAGGGCATATTCTGTATCGTGCTCCTATCGTCTAGTCCGGTTAAGGACACGGCCCCTTCGAGGCCGGGACCCGGGTTCAAATCCCGGCGGGAGCAATGTTTAAATATATGTTTAAACGTAATATCATTATGGCGAAGACGATTACCATAAGGGAAACTGTGTACAAGAACCTCGTGAAGGTAAAGAAAAGCGATGAAAGCTTCAGCGAGCTGTTTGAACGCCTGTTGAAGATGGCGTCCCCAGTAGACATATTGACGAGGATTAAGGGAAGCGTCGAATTCAAAAATAAGCGCAAGATGCTTTCCGAGCTTTATGCTAAGAGATCCGAGATGAGGCCTTGATAATCCTTGACAGCGATATACTTATAGAGATTTATGATAAGGAATCCAAAGTTGGAGGAACTGCTTTTAGGAGGATTATAGAAAGTGGCGATACCTTTTGCATAACCGCGATAAATCTGCATGAGGTCCTATACGGGCTCATGAAATATGCCAGGCCGTCTGAATACCTGATGCAGCTTCCAGTGCTTGCTTATACGAGGGAAGACGCAGCATTAGCAGCAGAATTGGAATTCGATACAGAAAGAAGGGGGAAGAAACTGGCAAGAACGGATGCTATGATTGCGGCCATCGCAATAAACAACAACGCAAAACTCTATACGAACAACAAGAAGCATTTTGCAGGCATAAGCAAACTAGCACTATTCTAAGCTTATTCTAGATGCGTCGTAAATGCATTTATTGGCCAAGGCGCTGATCCTCTCAAGAGCGGAACCAAAATCCAAATCCTGGTAGGAGCATTTCAAATTTTCTGCGGCAATCTCGGTTAGGTTCTCTTATAAAATCAGCTCTAGTTTCGGTTCTGGTAGCAGCTTACAGACCATTGGGTCGCATCCATGTAAATCAGAAGGACGAACGCGCTGGCGTAGCTTAGCTAGGGTAATATAGAAAACTATAAATGTACGCAGATACAATAATTAGCACGGCGATTGCACGATTCTACAAATCAAAATTGCGCTAAGAGACATAAAGCGCCAATTTGGAGAAGAGTTCTGGTTCCAGCAGATTTCACACTTCATGATCTCCATCTGATAATTCAAGCAGCAATGGGATGGACTAATTACCATCTTTATTCGTTTTCAATAGGCAATGAGCGTTTCTCAATTCCATATGATTCTGACAAAGAAGTTACAGACTCAAGGACCATAAAACTAGGGCAGGTTTATTCTATGAATAAAGAATCAAAGATGCATTATACTTACGACTTCGGAGATTGTTGGGAGCATGAAGTGACAATAGAAAAATCGCTAGAAGAAACTAACGGAGAAAAATATCCACAGTGCATAGACGGGGCGCGTGCTTGTCCGTTAGAGGATTGCAGCGGAGTGCCAGGCTATTATGAATTGGTAGAGGCCTTCGCTAATCCGAAAGCTAAGAAGTACAGCGAACTTCGTGAATGGGCACGCAACTTCGCGGGCGGAAACTATGATCCAGAGGCCTTTGACTTGAAAGAGGCAAATGAGAACGTGCGTGATTATAAAGATATGGAAGTCTAGCTGGGCTCTTTCGCAGACCCAAAGAGAGAATAAATGATGTGACACCGGGGCTCTCTATCGAAGTCTTTGCCAAAATATTACTGTTAATGACGCTGTAACAAGAAGATTTGCGGATGCAAATGCCCTGCCGAACTTGCCGCTGAAGGGCCTTTCTGTGCCCTTATACACTATCACGCGTTCTTCTTCTTCCTTTGTAAGCTTCCTATATGCCTTATTATGCTCCAGGAAAACACTGCCTCAATATCCTATATCATGTTCCTGCGTAACATCCCCTTTGTGCAGCAGGTTCACGTATATTAATATGCCTATAAGAACAGCCAGCACTGCAATGCCACCTATGCTGAAGGCAAGCAGGTACGATGCAGACGGGCCGCTTATGAGTATGGATTGCAGGGCAACAGCTTTGTTGAACCAGTATGGATATTCTGCCAGCTCAAAAAGCAGCACGCTGAAGAACAGAGCCACTATTGTCAGATACCTTGCCAGGCCCTTTTTTAATGCATGAAGCAGTATTGCTATCGCTATAAGCACTGCTGGTATTATAATTAACACTGGATCGGCAAGCACATTGGCTATTATGTAATGTGCGTATGATTGCAAAGCTATAAGCACCAATATTACTGCTACTGCAGCTGCCAGTATCTCAGCGCCAACGTGCCTGATTCCAAATATTACCATTGCCGCAAACAATGACAGAAGCACAGTGGCAAAGAATATCAGCAGGCTAAACGGATTGAACAGCAGCGCAATAATGTTGAGGCTCTTTGCCGCAAGGTTTACTCCTATGCCACTCACCGAAGATGCAAGAACTGAGAGCGCGATGAATGCAACTACAAACGTGGCTATTCCGTAAATGCGTATATACGCTTTTTGCGCCGATTCCTTGCCCGTGTACTCTCCATAAGCGAGAAAGGCATTTCTGAATATGAAGAACAGCGCAGCAAGCAATACAGGCAGTATGTACATGGTTCCTGCAGTAAGCAATATGCTTGGATATGTTGACTCCAAATCTACAACATAAAATATCGCGAAAGTGCCGTCTATCTCCCACATAGGCATGAGGTACTTCAGAAGTTTTTCTTTAGTGTTGTATGATATTAGAAGAAGCAGCGCTATGCCTACTTCTATGATGAATGCCGTTAGGAACAGCGCAAACACGATATAGTTTAGGAATATCAAAGCATACATTATTGATCACCAAGATCCTTTTCCAAAGGCCTTCCATCAAATATCTTTTTGAGCGCATATAGGGTAGCTGGAAGTATTACTATATACACGATTATTATCCCTATGGCTAATGGGATTATGCTTGCCGATTGGTTGGCCGCCTGCTGCACAGTCATTACGTTATATATTATCCATGGCTGCCTGCCTACCTCATCGACTACCCATCCGCTCTCGAGCAGTATCAGCACAAAAGCCGAGAATACTACATAGAGCCATAGGGCTATCCTGTTTTCGAACACCTTTTTCTTAAGAAAGGCCAGTATTAATATTACAAAGCAGAAGAAGCCAAGCCCAAAGCCAATCAGGACCATTAAGTCAAACAAGTCATGTATGAACAAGGGAGGCCATGTGGATTTTGGAAACTGATTTAGCCCTGGAACAACTGTGGATGCAGTTCCATTGGCCAATATGCTCTGCAGGTTGGGCACTGATATTCCACCGACTATTGAGTTTGTAGCGCTTGAGTAAAACCCGAACAGCACTTCTGGAGCATGAGAGCCTGATATAAGGTTCAGCTCAATGGCCGCGTATTTCTCTGGCTGAAGATGAAGAAGCATCGGTATTGACAGCAAGCCGCTTATTATTGACAGGACAACAGCAACAAGTATTATGGCAAATGTGAGCTTGACAGCTTTCTTGTAATAATTACGCTTGCGCTCGTTATCCCTTGACCTTAAAAGCATGAGCGCAAAGTACGCAAAGAATATGGAAGTGCCAGCAAGGTATGATGTGGATATCACGTGGAATACTTCTATGCCTGTAGATGGCGTATCAAACACAGCCAGAGGATTTATGCCTGTTATCACCCCTGTAGATAGGTATGTTTGTATGTTGAATCCCACAGGAGTGTTCATGAAAGCATTTATCATTGTTATGAGAACTCCTGAGAGAGCTGCAAAGAACCCTATCGCTATTATTATTGCAAGCCTGATATAGCCGCTCTGTATCTTATGCCTTGAATATAGGTAAACTCCAAGCAATATTGCTTCGCCAAAAAAGGCAAATACCTCTGTGAATAATGGAAGGATAGCGACTGTGCCGACGAGCTGCATGAATTTAGGCCATAGTACAAGAAGATTTACCGCTACCAGCGTCCCTGAAGCTGTGCCAACCGCAAATAAAACCGCCAGCGCTATCGTCAGCCTGCTTGCTAATATGTCATAATATTTGTCCTTGTATTTCAAGTATAGGAATTCTGCCACAGCTATTATAGCAGGGAGGGCTATGCCTATCGTTGCAAGTATTATGTGTACGCCGAGCGAGAAGCCCATGGTAAAGCGGTCATAGAATGTTATTGGTATCATTCAAAGCACTTCATATAAATCCAATCCAGAGCAGCAGTATGCCTATGAATTCAGAATAGTATAGGAAAGTTGGCATCGCGGCTATATACAGCGTACCTGCTGCTGATACGACTATTACGCCAGCTATTATGCTCAGCATCTTGTAACTGCGCCTGCGCGCGTAGCTTATTGCGGCAATCGCTATAAGTATCGCCGCTGCAGGGAAAGTCACTATCGATGATGTTATGACTACGAACATGGGAAGCGCGCCGAAGACAATGTGAGATTCTATTATGTTGCCTATGTGAGATGCGTACAAAGAGTATGCAAGCAATATGGTTGAAGCTGCAGCATACGCATAATACAAATTCTTTAGCTTGTTTGACTTTATCAGCTGCATCGAGCCCAAGGCCAGGCTCTCCACTACGATGGCAACGATGAACAGGTATACCGAGATGAGCAGTTCCGAATATATGCCAGCTGCGAATACCACTTCAAGGAGCACGCCAATGGCAAAAGCCCACATCCCCACGCTCCAGTAGAGCAGAGGCTTCGAGCGCCTGCGGGAATACCTACCTGTCATCACTACTGCCAAAGCAATAGCAAGGATTAATATAAGAATGGTTGAAAACTCAGCAAATGCTTGAGACGCTAGCACCCCAGCCATATCAGTATTTCGACGTAACCGTTTTTAAACTTTATACGCTGCAAGTTTTCTGGTGCTACATTATGCGTAGCATGCTGCCTTCCATCTTCCTATGTATAGACATAGCATAGAACCCCTTCAAAAAGTAGCATATAGCGCAAAACCGGCAGAAAATCATTCGCCTTCGCTCCAAACATTTTGCGACTGGATCTAATGCTGCAAAACATTCGCGCTGGTCTGCCTGGCTCCGCTACCAAAATAATGTTTGTCTTCAGCCATCCTCCCAAGATCTTTCGATTCCTCGTAAAGGAGCATAAAAATGCGTAGTGCAT
>JAVZVY010000028.1:0-6533 GCA_038878295.1 Candidatus Micrarchaeaceae archaeon
GCTGCTACAACCATCCTTGGCGAGTTTCCGAATGCGATTGGCACAGGCCCTATCATGACGACGCCGCCGAAGCTTGAGTTCGTAGCGCTTTTGCCTTGTTGAGCCGCATTTAGAAACACATAAGCCATTATGGCAAAGAAGCCAGCAAGTATAAGCGCCATGCCCACAATTAGGACAAGCTCGTGCATAATTCTTAGATATGCGCCAAGATTAAAAAGCTTTCGATAGAAGCTGCAGCAACTTTATATATAAGAAAAAATGCACAGCAAATTATGAATATCTACAAGAAACTAGAAATAGACAGCAAAGCCTCTCTAGAGCTAAACAAGAAGTACTATTCTGAAAATCTAAAGCTAGATTTCCGCACGAGAGCGAAGGATGACGAAAGATATCCTAAGGCACTCGGCAGCAACATCTATAAGCTCATAAACAGCAACTACAGGGGCAAGCTTGAGATAAAGGTCCTTGAAGTAGGCGCCCGGGGCATATATTTCGAAAAAGGGCTTTATGATGAGATAAGCCTAAAGGATTCGATGGAAAACACAGACTACGCAAAAAGAATTGAATATATAGTGCTCGACATATCAAAAGCCGCAATAGAAAATGCTAGGTCCGAATATGCGGAATCGCCAGGCTCGTATTTCAAAACAGAATTCATGGTAGCAGACATTCTGAATGCCAAGCTGCCGAAGGGCCTGGACATAGTTATAATGAATGAGCTGCTTGATGACCTGCAACACATTGTTGTTACTAAAAAAGAAGGCAAACTTTATGAGGTTACCTTTAAACTGGGGCTGAACGAAAGCAATATCAATGCTCCCTTGATAACTTTGCAGTGGAAGCAGCTCAAACCGCTTGAATACAGAAATGTATATTTAAATGAGATTCATGAAGCTCTTGGCGAAGGCCAGGCCATAACCTTCTCGCCCGTAATAGATAAGCTCTTCAACAATATAGCCAGCGTTTCCAACGAGGAATCGCATCTTATCATACACGACTATTTTGTCACCGGAGGCATTCCAAATAAAAATGCAACCTCGTTGAAGAGAGTATACGGGAAGGTTGATGAGCCAGGCATACTCTTTACTGACAACTTCAGCAAAAGCTTGCTGCAGGTAACCAGCGACGTAAATCTGCATCAAGTGCTTGACGCGCTCAGCCGAAACGGCTATGCAATACAAACCTTGGAGAATTACGACCTCTTCATCGACAAGGCATTCAGCCGGAGGCGCATATATATAAACGAACTGGCGCATGCTATCAACGCCCTTGATGCATCAGCCAAGAGGAATCTGCTTAGGAGGCTTGGCGGCCCAGAGCTTGGGGATAGCATCAGATACAGGCAGCTATGCGAAGCGCTTGCCGAAAAGCTTAATTCGATTCTGCCGGGCAGATTCGCAATGGATTATCCGAAAATAGCAGGCAAGGGAGGTTCATTTGACGTCGATGTAAGTAGCAAAGGCGAAGTGCTTGAGGCGCTTTACGATGTGTACAGGAATTCATACGCTGTGGTAAACCCTCTCATGAATATAGACGCGGTGAAGCTTGACTCGTTTAGGCGCATTAAGCGCAAGTAGAAAAGGCATATTAACAATATCTAAGATATGGCGATTCATTGCAAGCACTATTTGCAAAACATGGTAAAAGTTAACTTTGGCTAAATTGTAAAAATCTAAAACTTTTGTATGATTCACCTATTTGGTTTAAGATATACTGCAATCTTTTCTAATTCATCGATTTGAAATGCTTTAAAGCCAGCATTTGCATAATTTGCCCTGCCTTTATCACTTGCAATGACGAACGTTGCTGCATACTTTTTGCTTCTGCGCTCGAGCATGGCCCTCAGCTCGTCCAGGCTCTTGCTTCCTGTTTCGTACTCGAATGCAAATTTTTTGCCATTTGCATATGCCTCAACGTCTGGCGCGTATGATGTATTTATTATTCTGTTTTGTATGCCGAGTCTTGAGAGCTCCTTGCTTATTATTGCTACCATGACCTCGTGCTCTGCACTGTTCTGCAAAGAGCTCGTGTACCACGCGCCTGCGTATGCGCCCTTTTCTATTGCATGCCTTCTTAATGCACCGCCACTGATTTCGTCTTCTATAGCTTCCATTATCTCTTCTTCTTTGAAGCCCATCCTGGCAAGATTGCCGAAAAGCTCCTTTTCCTCGATTGCGTGCTCGGCCATTTCAATGATGCTGTATCTCGGATCCCTGCGCTCGCTGAACCTTTTGAATTTTACGAGCATCGGCTCCTTTCCGCTTGCGGCTATGATCGCGCTGCCCTTCTCAAGCCTTCGCATTGCTTTCTTTACCTCAATGAACCTGTCCTGCTCGTTGCCTCCAGCGATGAAGTTCGCAATGTAGTTTGCCTCCTCTGGCTCCCTCTGGTAAAAAGCGATGAGCAGAGATGCGTTGCCCCTCAATTCAGCGTCTATCATCTTTGCGCGCTGAGCTATTGCTATGACGCCAATTCCGTACTTGCGCCCCTCAGCGGCAATCCTGCTCAGCACAGAGCCGCTTGCGAGCTTCGCCGCTTCCTCTATGATTATGTAGAATCTTGCATGCGAGCTTCTGTCAATGCCAAGCATAGCCGTATAAATCCTTCTCAATAGGCTTTCAACATATATTGCCTGCGCGTCGTTGCTTCTGAGCTTTGCCAGAGCTATAATGCTCCTCTTGTGCAGAAGCTCGCTTATGTTCCTGTTCCTTACAAATGCGCTTGTATCGAGTAGCTCAAGCCTGTTTTCAAGCGCCTGCAGTATGTTGAGCTCGGACTTGCCGGCATTCTTCTTGAATACGCTTATGGTATAGAGCAGAGATTTTATGCTTGGCTCCCTGCCCCTGAGCCTCGATATCTCATACGTATAAGCTATGGCCTTGTAGAGCACGTAGCTCTGCACATCGCCTAGCCTAAATACTCTTTTGAACATGCGTACGAGGTCGCCAGCAGCCTCCCTCTCGCTCATGCCATTGAGCTCGAAAGGGTTGATTGAGTTCTTTGTAGCGTCGTAAGCCGTGGCATTGAGCTCCTTAGCAAATTCCACGTATTCGTTGTGCGCATCTATTACTATGAAGTTCGCATCCTTTGGAAGCTCCTTTATAATCAGGGCGCACGCATTGGACTTGCCGCTCCCGCTCTCGCCGACAATGGCTATGTGCGGGTTTATGGATTTGCCTATGCCGAGATTTATGCGCCTGAAGAAGACCCTGTGCCAGTGCCACCTGACATAGCCGTGCTTCCTTGAAAGCCTAAGCACTTTTACAACATTTCCAATATTGTTTCTTCTAAAAAACATAAAATCACCAAGCGCCGCTAACCTACAAATGTGCAAAAGGGTGAGAGAACGCCTACCTTAACAGAGCCTTAACGCGCTTGTATACTTCTTCTGAGACGCTCGCGGCTGTGCCAGTTGCGTCTACCACTGCTGTGTAATACCTGCTGCCTAGCTTCCTTATAAATTGAGTGTCATCCCACTCTAGCCAGAATCTGTGAAGCTTGTCCTTTGCGTTGTCAGAGCCTTCGAAACGCTTTGAGAGCACATCTTTAGGGGCGTTTAGGTAGATGACAATGTCAGGCTTTATGGTCTTTCTGGCCCTCTCTTCGAAGAAAGACGAAAACGCAGAGAAGCTTCCATTTAGCTTCAAAGATGCAGCTATTGCAGTGGTTATGTCTTCTGGCAGCCTTTGGAGTATTACAACTTTGTATTCATGCATGCGCTCAATAGCAGCTTTCCTCTCAAGAGCGAATAGCAGAAGGTGCTTCATTGCCGAAAAGGCCGAAAGCGCGTAGCTCTCCTCTGCATCTTCTGCAGCAAAGAGTATCCTTGCCGCGGCCTTGCTTACAGGAAGGTTCTTCCTTACAAACTCTTTCGCATCGAGCGCGGGTATGCCTTCGCTGTTGAGCCTTTTGCTAAGAGCCTTTGCCTGTGTTGTCTTGCCGGCGCCAGGCTTGCCCGCAAGTACCACGACAACGCATTCATGCGGGCTTAAGAATTTGGCTATGTTGTTGCCCTCGCTCCATGTCGGATGCTCGAAAAGCATCTGCTTAGAAGAAACGTTTCCGAAGTTGCGTATCGGATAATATCCTACGTTAGTGCTTGTTGCTTCTTTTAGCATAGTTCCACGATATATTTTCTTATATATAAAATTTCCGATTCGGCATCGCTAACGTGCAAGCTGCACCACGTGTCTCAATTCGGCCCTGCTTTCTGCATCTGACTTCCAAGGCGTTTCCATTATGAAAGGCTTTCCAGCAAACGCGTGCAGCACTTTGCTTATGCCATCATCGCCTATATGGCCCTTGCCTATGCTTTCATGCCTGTCAAGATGTGAGCCGAGCCCGAACTTAGCGTCGTTTAGGTGCACAAGCCTTATATTTGCCTTGCCAAGCGCATTTATTACTTTGTCAAGCACCTCTGGCTTCCTTATGTCGTAGCCTGCCGCAAATGCATGGCATGTGTCTATACAGAAGCCCTTCTCCCTTGCGCCTATCGCATCATAAACTTCGGCAAGCTCCTCAAGGCTGGAGCCCATGGCGTTCCTTTGGCCAGCCTCGTTTTCCAGAAGCAGGGTGACGCCTCTTGATGAAACGCTGTTTATGGCGCTTTCTATTCTGGAAAGCCCGAAGCTCCTGCCACGGCCAAGGTGGCTTCCAAGGTGCATTACCAAGTAACGTATGCCGAGCGTTGCGCAGTTGTCTATGGCTGACTGAAGCGCCTTTGTCGACTTTGCATAGACGGCGTCATTTGCGGATGCAAGATTTGGCAAGTAGGGCATGTGCGCAAAAACAGGCTTTATGTCGAACTTTTTCGATTCTGAAACGAATCTGTTTGCGTCCTGGGCAGGTACATTGCTGAAATCCCAGCCGCGCGGGTTTCCCGTGAAAATCTGCATGGTTGTGCAGCCTATCGAATAAGCCCTTTTGAAAGCGAGCCAGATGCTTCCGGCAATCGAGACATGGTAACCTATCCTGAGCATGGATGGATTTGGCATGCAAGGCTTATTGCTCTTTCGGACGAAAGCATGGGGGCATGGATGGCTCCATTGAGCCATCCTTCACGCAACCTGCAGATCCCTGATCCCTTCGACGCGTATGCCTTCAGATGTGACGACTATCTGCATTGCGTAGCTCTTTCCCTTGAGCCTGTTTCTCTCGTAAAGCCGCGATATCCCCACCATCTCTGCAAGCCACCATACGAGGCTTGCCGCATCGCTTGCAATCGAGTCAAGCTCCTCTCCGCATCGCTGCCTGAAGAAGCTTCGCATCGCCGCATCAAGGCCGCAGTTTTCTCGCGCTTCATTCTGCCCCCTATCTTCGCTCTCGTCCATTGTATCACCACAAAAACAGGGCGGCCGCCGCAAGGCGTCTGCCTTGGCCGATTTATATAGCGTAGACCCAACGCTTTTGCCTGACTTATTTACGCAGGTAATATTTATATACTTTACTATATGAAAGTATAATTAAATAAAGATTTATAAACTTTAATGCAGCAATAGTACTGCCATGGAAACATGGCTCACCCAAAAACAGGGCGGCGAAAGCCGCCTCCTAATTTTAATGATTTTGAAAAGGCTTGCATATAAGCACATCTCAACCAAAAGCTTTATATATCTGTTTGTAGATATCTATAATCAGATATCTAATATAAGATATAAATGGTGGAAAAATGAGAGGAATGCATGGAATGCGTGGAATGGGCTATGGGCCTGATGAAATGGGATACGGTCCTTATGGCATGCACGGGCGTGGCGCAAGCTTCGGACTCGCGCACAGGGGCTTCGTCGGCCTTAAGTACTGGATACTGAATTTCGTCTCGAAAAAGGCCATGACTGGTGCGCAGATAATGGACGCTCTCGAGGAGCTCTCTATGGGCCATTGGCGTCCTTCACCAGGCAACGTCTATCCTGCGCTTAAGGACCTTGAAAGCGACGGCTACGTTAGCATGCATGAGGAGGACAACCAGAAGCTATACTCCATAACCGAAAAGGGCAAGAACCTTCTTGCGACATTCAGCTGGCCGATGGGCATGCGCTTCGCAGCAGCTAATGAAGCTGACGACATAAGCGACGCGCTGGAAAGCATTGAGTCGTATGCAGACTTCCTTGAGGACAAAGCATCTGAGCTAAAATCAGACAAGGCTGCAAGGTCGAGGCTCGAGAAAGTGCTTGAAAGGCTCGAGTCTATCCTTAAATAGTTTCCTTGCGATAGCTAAAGCATGATCTCAAAGAGAAAATACCTGCAAAATCTGCAGGCTGACGAGGCTCTGCACGCTGAAGTATACAAAAGGCTTGCGGCATCTACCAAAGGAAACGCTAAAGCTAAGACAGTGCTCGAAAAGCTCTACAGAATAGAAAAGGGCCATGCCGCGCTTCTTCAGAAGCTGCTTGTAATGAACGGCGGCAATGCAAAAGGTGGCATAAGCCGCATTTCCCTTTTTGGAGTCATGCTTGCAAGGAAGCTGCTCGGCTTCACATTCGCAATAAAGCTCATGGAATACAACAAACTTCTCATAAACGAGCGTTTCCGCAATG
>JAVZVY010000029.1:0-6224 GCA_038878295.1 Candidatus Micrarchaeaceae archaeon
GCCCAGCCGTATGTCATAAGGTATTCCATTGCGCTCTGCGCTTTGAATCCTTTCATAGAATCACTTTCAGTCTATATATTGAAGCAGACTTTTTAAATGTTTCGCATATGTGCATTTATCATATTTTAAGCAGAAGAAGCGAGTTTTCTATGCTCTCTATTTGTATCCTTGCTACATCCTGCTTCTTTCTGAAGTCAGGCAGTATTTGGCTTGCGAAGCTTATCGGCAGCGTGTCATCGTATATGCCTTTCATGGCAGCGTAATATGCCTTTGCGTCATTTTGCTTTCCATGCCTAAGTGCATCAACTGCTGACCTCTTGAGTTCGCCAATCAGATCCATCAAGCCTAGAATATATGGGCCCGTCGCCTCCCCGAGCGACTCCCTGCTCGGAAGCTTCGCGGAGCCATTGACCACTATGTTATAAAATGTGATAGCCTCGACATACTCCTGATGGGCCTGCAACGAAGAGTTCTCGAAGCCCTTCTCTATCTTGCGCAGACCTGCGACAGCCTTTCTGGCTTCATCAATTCTTATCTTAGCTTTTGCGTAATCTGCATTGTGCAACGCTGTGATTGCCTCTGCGCACCGCCTTATTACAAATCTTGACTTGCTCAGCACCTCTTCGTGCCTTCTCTGCATATCCTCAAGCTCGTCCTTCATCTTTTCTATATCGCTTATCATCATATCACCTTCCATAAATGTTTTTTCCATACCAGAATATGTATTGCTGGGCGTAGCCCCTAAGGTTATCCCATTTTGCCCACGCAAATTCGTGCAGCTCTTTTATCTTCTTGCGGTCTCCGCCGAAGTATGCGTGTTCAAGCACCCTTTTTACCCAAGTGTCTATCGGAAATGCCTCAAGTTTTCTGTAGCCCATCAGAAGGATGCAGTCAGCGACCTTGTCGCCTATACCGTCAAAGGACATAAGTGCTTCCTTTGCGCTTGCATAGTCCATATCCTGAATGCTCCGCAGGCTGCCGTTTTCAACGAACTCCCTTGCAATGCCCCTTATGTACTTAGACCTGAAGCCTGCGCCGCACGCATCAAGATCACTTAAGCTTGCGTTTGCTATTCTATTCGCTTCCGGGAAAAGGCTGTATTCAGAGCCTTCGCACGCGCACTTGATTCCAAATTTGGCTATAAGCCGCTTCATTATTCCTCTTATGCGCTTTATATTGTTGAACTGCGACACAACAAATGACAAAGACGCCTCCCACGGGTCGTTACTCGTAATGCGCATCCCGTAATATTTGTTTATGGCGCTGTGCATGAAAGCATCAGTGTCTATGCGCGCGTATATGCTTTGCATCCTATCTTCTATGCTTAGCCTGCGCCTCACTTCGTCTTCAACATCCTTTGCGCTTAATCTTTCTCTTCCATGGTAATGCGCATCTATTTTTGTCACGTGGCCAGAGAGTTTTGCCGATATTTCAAACCTGCCACAACTTGTGACATAGCTCAGCAAGCCCTTGCTTCTATTATAATCGCCATAAAATGTTATCGGTTGGCCGCTTTCAAATGTATAATCAAGGTTGAAATCCTTAGCGACTATCATGCGATTTCACTCAGCTTAACCCTCGACTGAACTTTTGTGTCCCTTTCCCTTATCGTTACAGTGCCGTCATCAAGCGTTGTGTAGTCTATTGTTATGCACCTTGGCACCCCTATCTCGTCGGCCCTCGCGTATCTTTTGCCTATGCTGCCAGTAGCAGAGTAATAGCATTTCACCTTATCTTTTATTGATGCAAAGACCTCCTTCGCTTTCTCCAACAGCTTTTCATCGTTCTGAAGCGGAAATACAGCATATTCGTATGGCGCTACGCGTCTGTTAAGTCTGAGCCACTCCCAGCCGCGCTTGTCGTCAACCACAGAATTGTCAAGAAGCGCGAATACAAGCCTGTCGATGCCCATACTTGATTCGACAACGTGCGGCAAGACCTTTCCATTTTCTGAGGAGACGCTCAGGTTCTTCCCTGAATTCTTGGAATGCGCGCCCAGGTCGTAATCTCCTCTGTAAGCGTTGCCGGCAACCTCTATATAGCCGTATGAAGTGCTAACTTCTAAGTCAACGTTGCCTTTTGAGTAGTGGGGCAGCTCCTCTTTGCCGAGCTTTCTGAACCTGAATAGGCTTCTTTCGAAGCCAAGTTCGAGCATCATCTTCTGCTCGAGATAAAGAAACAAAGCGAAGAATTTGTTCGGAATACCGCCGTTGGAGAGAAGTTCCCCAAGCTCAGCGTCGCTTTGGCTACCATTATCGTAGAAATTTATTTTTGTCTTTAGAATTTCGTCGCCTATTGCTATGCCATTTATTGATTCCTGTGGGGCGTTCGCGTCGAAGAAGAGCTCGGTTTCCATTTGGCTGAATTCCCTCATGCGTATGAGCTGCTGCCTTGGAGAAATCTCGTTGCGGAAGGCTTTGCCAGCCTGCGCTATAGTGCACGGAAGCTTCAGGCCGTAAATCCTGTAAATGTCGTTGAATTCGAGGAAGATGCCTTGCGCTGTTTCTGGCCTGAGGTAGCCTATTTCCGTGCCGAGCGGGCCTATCGCGGTCTTGAATAAGAGGTTAAAATATTCTGCATTCTTAAATGGGCCTCCGCATTTTTCGCACCTTATGTTGAGCTCCTTTATCTTTGCGTCTATCTGCTCAAGGCTGAGCTTGCTAACGTCTTCTGCGGCTTTTGAATTGCTCTTTGAATAGTGTTCTTCGATTAGCTTATCCGCTCTATACGCTGCGCCGCATTTGCTGCACTTGACTATTGGATCCGTGAATGTAGCCACATGGCCGCTCGCTTCTAGAACTGCGCTCGGCACTATATTAGTGGCTTCCATCTCTACTGAGCCAAGCATATCTACGAATATGCTGCGCCATATTGATTCTATGTTGCGCTTTATGCGCAGCCCTATAGGACCATAATCGTAGAAGCCTGCCGTTTCGCCGTAAATGCCGAAAGCCTTGAGGTAAATGCCCCTGCGGTTTATTATGCCTATTGCTCTGCCTTCATTTTCAGCCATAGAACCACATTTATTTGGCAAGATACTTATTTATTATTGCGTGCTGCTATGCATCAGAATATTCTTATAGCCTTGCTGCAAATTGTTAAACATGGAAAAGCTCTTCAAATGCGACATCTGTGGCCTGCATTACAGAGATGAAAAGCTTGCAAAGATGTGCCATGATTGGTGCTCAGCGCACAACAGCTGCAATCTGAGCATAGCAAGGCATTCAGTTGAGGCGCAGAAGTCAGCCGCACAGTACAGTCTTAGCAAAGATGATAAATAGTTTTGATTCTATGTTTCATGGTGGTAAATTGAAGAAAGAGAGCTTTGAGGAAAGAAGAAAGAGGCTGCTCAACGCCGCAAAGGAAGCGGTAGGCAGCGCCTATGCGAGCGACGAGAAGTCGATAATCCAGGCGATAAACGCTTATTTTGAGCTTGATAAGCTGAGGAACATGCTCTTTGAAAGGCTTGAGGAATGGTATAGCCTGCATTTTCCGGAGCTGAGTTCAAGCAACCAGAATGCGTATGCCAAATTCATCGTCGAATTCGGAGGCGATAAAAAAGCGGCAACTGAAGGCTCGCTCGCAAAGATATTCGGCGGCAAAGCAAAGGATGTTTACGCTGCGATAGCGAAGAGCATCGGCTCCGAGCCCAGCGCGAACGAATACGCGCAGATAAAGGGAATGGCAAGCGCCGTGCTTCAGATTGCTGATTTACAGAAAAGCATAGACAAATTTATAGAGGAAAGGTCGAAGTCTGTCATGCCAAACCTTACCTACCTTATAGACTACAAAGTTGCCGCACAGCTGCTAAGCAAGGCAGGCTCTCTAAGCAAGCTTGCGATGATGCCTGCAAGCACAATCCAGCTCCTCGGCGCAGAGAAGGCGCTTTTCAAGCATCTGAAGTTCAGAAGCAAAGCGCCAAAATATGGCTATATATTCAAACTGCCGCAAGTTATGAACGCGCAGAAGGACCAGAAAGGCAGGATGGCAAGGATAGTAGCGGCAAAGCTTGCAATAGCCTCGAGGGCTGATGCTTTTTCAAAGCACTTCATAGCCGACAAGCTAAAGGCTGAAATAGAAAAGGCCGTTTCATCGAGCGGCCAAAAGGAGAAATAGGCAAGCTAAGCTAGCGATTCGCCCTCCTTCGCATATATGATCATGCCAGGCGGCCTCCTTGGCATTTGATTCACCCTAAGGCCATATATTGCTTTAACGCCCTTTTCTTCTGCTGCGGCTACAAGCCGTTGCGTTATGGTGC
This sequence comes from Candidatus Micrarchaeaceae archaeon, assembly GCA_038878295.1. GTDB lineage: Archaea > Micrarchaeota > Micrarchaeia > Micrarchaeales > CABMGC01 > JAVZDR01. Next base: position 4,259 of record JAVZVY010000029.1, read on the forward strand.
CGTCGAGCACTATACCATATATGTTATCTGTAGAGCCTATCATAGCGAATATGTCCCTTATCGGGCCCTCTTTTATGACGCTGCCGCTGCTGTCGTAGAGCCTGCATCTGAGCCTGTTTGAGAGCTCGTCAAGCCCCTTTGCAAGCTCGCCCAGGATTATGCTTTCAAGCGCTGGCTTCTGCGGCTGCGGTTTTTCGGCAATTTCGCTGGCATTCCTGCTTTCTATCGTAGGCAGCAAGTCCTCTGTTTTTTCCTCGTCGAGCGGCTCTACAGTTTGGTACTGCTGCTGAGGCTTTGGCTGCTGCCTCTGAAACTGTTGCTCATGCGGCTGTGCCTGCTGCTGTTGTTGCTGCGGCTGCTGCCTCTGTTCAGGCTGCGGTGTTGCAATCTTTTTGCCTGAGTTAAGATATTGATCTATAGGCATGCGCGATCTCAGCGATTTTATTATCTCCTTCCTAGTGAGCTCTTCGACCTCCTTGCCGTCAGGCGCTTTTGCTACAAAGTCTATGTCGCCATAATGAAGCAATGTGTTTATTATCATGTCTCCGCCTCTGTCGCCGTCGACAAATGCGGTTATCTCCTTTTCTCGCATCAGATCTATTATGCTCTTTGGTATGCTTGAGGATGCGCCACCAACGGCTATCGCGTTTGTTATGTCATTTTTGAGAAGCGTAAGCACATCCGCCCTGCCTTCCACAAGTATCACGTCGTCGCTGCTCTTCACATCAGGCCCTGCTGGCAGTTTCTCTGGGCCGTATGAAGTTATCTCGCTGACCTTCAGGTCGGATTCAACTATTTCTGTTAGCTCTCTGCTTTCTGGTATCTGGTTCGTGAGCAGGTTCCTAAGTAGCTCTTTGGCTCTCTCAAGCACTTTCTTCCGCTTTTCAGTTCTTGTATCTTCTACCTTATTCACATGGAACCTTGCGTCGTATGGGCCCACTCTGTCGACAGATTCGACTGCGGCAGCAAGTATGCACGTCTCGACTTTGTCAAGCGAAGCTGGCATCGAAAGTTTGCCGTATGTCTTGCTACCTGACTGCGATGAGTCTATTTCTATCCTGCCTATCTTGCCGCTTTTCTGCAGCTCCCTCAAATCAAGTTCGTCACCAAGCAGGCCTTCGGTTTGGCCGAAGACCGCTCCTATTATGTCAGGCTTTTCAACTAAGCCGTTTATCTCGAAATTCGCCTCAACCATGTATTTTACCATATCAAGGTATGTCTTAGCCATAATATCACTCTTCTTTGTTTTCAGTTATTCTTCTTATCGGTTCAAGCAACTCCTCGACGCTTCTTGCGCTGGTTAGCTTCAGCAATAATTTGCCGCGCTCCAGGTCGATGTTCGTAATGCCTTTCTCAAGGAGCAGAGCCATTGCCTTTTCCTCTTTGCTGCGACCGCCCTTGTCGTTGTCCATTATTATGTATACAGGCTTGTTTTTGTCTATATCTGCATGATTGTAGATGAGCCTGTCAAAAGTCACGATAGAGTTTATGCCTAGCGCTTCAAGCACCTTATAATCGTGCACTCCTTCTACAACGACTGTGCCACGCCTTAATTCTTCCAAAACGTTTTCCAGCTTTTTTTTGGCATTGGCGACCTTTTTGCACTGCTGCACTCCCATCACTGAAGAAGTCGCATTACCTGTGGCGCGCAGCCATGCTAGCTAAATCCCTTCGCAAGACAATTAGCATCAAATCATGACACATCTCCACACCATAATGCAACTTAAACCGATTACATTTATATATTGAGAAGTAATAATTATATATCTTGCTGTGGTGCTGCAATGAGCCGCTATGAAAAGGGCGCAAGAGGCGAACGCGAACTTCTTGAGAAGTTCAGGAGTGCTGGTTATTCAGTCATAAGAAGTGCGGGTTCAGGAGTAAATTCGATAAGCCCGGATATACTTGTCGTGAAGAAAAACAGCGGCATGGCCTTCGAATGCAAGGCCTGGGACAAAAATGGCCT
>JAVZVY010000030.1:0-6173 GCA_038878295.1 Candidatus Micrarchaeaceae archaeon
GTGAGCAGAGTCTACAGCAACCGCTACCTCTTGGGCGAAGCCTTCATAGCATTTTCCCTTGAGGAGGCGCTGAACAATAAGGTCTTCATAGCCAAGGCTGAGGTCAATGATAGGCTTGCCGAGTACAAGCTCTTCGTAGACGACTTCAATGGCATAATTGCTATAGCCAAGCTCGAGCCCGAAGAGGCGCTTGCTGCCAGCAGGCTGCCCACTGAGCCCCGGAAGCTCTTCTTCGAGGAACCAGTAGCTGAGATGCTCGGCCTGAGAGACGAGCAGAGAATAATGCTTGAGCCAAGCCCTGTGTGGCGCCGCCAAGGCTAGATGCACTTCTCAAAGGGCAAAGCCCTTGTACTTCTCTATCATTGCATCAACAGCCTCCTTGCTTGACGCCTGCGCATATATTCTGAGAACAGGCTCTGTGCCCGAGGGCCGCATCATTACCCAGTCTGTATCGTTGAAATATATTTTTACGCCATCAGTGAGGTCTTGGCTGATGTGCTTTTCATTCAAGAGCCTATCCTTTATCTCGTCAAAACTCTTGGTTGTCTGCACCTTGCTTCTCTTGTAATAGAGCCTGGGCAGCGAATCAAGCATGCTGGCAAGGTCATTCTTTGCAGCAGCCTCAGCAAAAAGTGCGAGCGCCATCGCGCCATCCTTTGCATATTGGTGGCTGCAGAACATTATGCCACCGCTCTCCTCTCCTGCGAGTTTAGCATTGACCTCAACCGCCTTCCTTGCTATGGCAGGCGAGCCAATCTTGGTCACATATACTTCTGCGCCAATGCTCCTCGCTGTTTGTGAGAAGATGTCTGAGTTGCAGACGGTTGTCACAACCGAATCGCCTTTTTTGATTCTGCTCCTTGCTATTACTGCAAGAGTATAGTTGCCGTCAAGATACTTGCCATCTGGCGATATGAATATTGAGCGGTCGCCGTCGCTGTCAAATACAACACCAAAGTCAACTCCAAGCTCTTTCGCTATGTCTATGGTTTTCCTGATGTTCTCCTCAGTGGGCTCTGGCTTGTGTCCAGGAAACATGCTGTCAAGAGTGGCGTTCAGTGCTATGCCCCTTATGCCGAGCTCTTTCATCAGAATCGGCATTACTTCATATGTAGCGCCGTTCGAGCAATCGTAAAGCACAGTCAGCTTTCTTTTCCTTATCGCTTCTACGTCAACATTTGAGAGTATGCCCTTTATGTAGAGATCCTTTGCACCGTAGTCGCTCTTCACCTCGCCTACTTCACTCCATTCTGCATATCCGACGCTGCTGCCTGTTGCATTGCCAATCTCTTTATACTTTGAACTTTTGTAAAGGTCTTCTATCCTGCTTGCAGTCTCTGCGTTGACTTCTATGCCATCGCTTGAAAAAACCTTTATGCCGTTGTACTCGGGAGGGTTGTGCGACGCTGTTATCATTATGCCAGGAACGTTCTTCACTTTGCAGTAGTACTGCAGCGCCGGGACAGGCAGCGTGCCCAAATCAATAATGTCATGCCCTGTGGAAGTGAGGCCGCTTATCACTGCGCCGCGCAGCATTGCGACAGTCTTCCTGCCGTCGCTGGCAATGGCAAAGCTTTTTTCATTGATTGCGCTGCCTATTGCGATTGCTATGTGCAGGTAAAAATCAGGGTAGAAATCCTTGTTGGGTATGCCGCGTATGCCGTTTGTCCCAAAAAGAGCCATCGAATAACCGCTATCTATAATACTCATTGAGTATTTTTATGCCTTTGTCAAGGCTCACCTTTGCCTCGAAGCCAAGCATCTCTTTAGCTTTGCCTGTATATGCAAGCGTCTCCATCACATAGTTGCTCATTGGCGTCTCCACATACTTGGGCTTTATGTCAGTGCCGAGCTCTGCGTTGAGCTTCTCAACAAGCTCGTTCAGGCTGTAGTTTTTGCCTGTTCCTACATTATAGATATTGAAGCCCTTTGCATGCTCCATTGCTGCAATAAGCGCGTCTACGACATCATCTGCAAATATAAAGTCCCTTCTCTGCTTGCCATTGCCATATATTACAGGCTGCTCGCCCTTCTTCATAGACCAAAGGAACTGGCTTACCAGGTTCGCATACTTGCCCTTTGCTTTCTCATGCCTGCCATAAACCGAAAAGAAGCGCATTGCCGAGACATTTACGTCATAGAGCCTTGCGTAGAGCTCTGCGAGCCTTTCCGCAGATATCCTTGCTTCAGTATAATAGTCGGTTACGCCAGGTATGATATCTTCCTTATGGGGTGGCTTTATGCCATTGTATATTGAAGAAGTGGAAGCGAATACCAGCGGTAATCTGCCCTTCCTTGCATACTCAAGCACGCTTATCATGCCGTCAACAACTTCAGCGACTAGATGCGGGTTGTCCTTGTACATCGGCGATGACGAATATATGCCAAGGTGGAAGACCATGTCTGCGTCTATGCCCTGTTTGCCTATGTTCTTTGCGTCGTCCTTTATGAGCTGCACATTGCCCGTCTTCATTGCCTCTGCAAGGTTTTCCTCCGAGCCGGTATGCATGTTGTCTATCACGTATACTTTATTATCCTTGGAAAGTTTGTCTACAAGATTAGAGCCTATGAATCCTGCGCCACCTGTCACTATTATTCTTTTGTTCGAGATCATGAAATCATCATAATCATAAACTGCCTCTATGCTTCAGACGCGAGAGATGATTCTTTTATTTTGCTATTATGCATTAACAAATAAAAGCCTTGCCAAGAAAGAAGGCGTTATCCTGTTTGATCTAAAAGCGATAGAGGGAGCGCTCAAAGCATGATAGGCAAGCAAATAGCAAGAGCATAAATACATAGATAGGAAGGCAAGACAATCTGTGAGTCTATTTCCCGCTGCCTCTTTGCGTCATGGCATACCTGCCTGAACAGCTTTTCTTGCGTAAACAATAAATACGCAGAAATAGGATAAGGGCTTTGCGCGATAGTTATAATAATATATAACTTCTACTTATTCAATTATGGAGCCGATAGGCAGCTTTCTCAAAGGGGAGCGGCTTGAGGTTGCATTGCTGCAGGACAAGATCATAGAGATAGTTTACAGCAGCATAGAGCCCGATGCCCTGCTCTATGGCGGCACAGCTGTGTGGCGCTGCTACGGCGGCATGCGCTTCTCCGAAGACATAGACATCTATATGAGAAATGAATCCATAGAGCATATCATCAAAAGCCTGCCAAGGCACGGACTTTCGCTGGCATGGAGGAGCAAGGAATTGCCATCAAACATAAGGATCAGCAACGGCCGTACAAGCGTGCTGCTTGAGGCTAAGGAAGGTAGCGCAGAAGGTATAATCACGCAGTATGCAAGGGTCGATGGCTCAGCAATGACAGTAAGGGCCATGAGCCCAGCAGAGCTTCTCGCCAGGAAGATTGAGGCCTATAGCGGGAGGCTGCTGATGAGGGACCTTTATGACATATTTGTTCTTACAAACAGCCTCGACAAGAATGACTATGCAGTGCGCTCCCTGCTCATAGATTTCATTAAGCATATAAAAAAGCCTGCTGACGAGCAGGTGCTGAAAACATTGGTTTATTCAGGCAAGAGCATAACCTTCGGCGAATTTGTAGCTTACATGAAGAGGTGGCTGAATGAAGTATGAAAAGGCTTTCACAGATTATTTTTCAAGGCAGCTTGTATTCACCATAGGCGATGCAGCGCGCTACCTTGCAGGCATGGGAGCAAGCCGGGCTTATGCGCGCCTCTTCATGCACAACCTTCTCAGGCGCAAGGCTATATACAGGCTTGCAAGGGGCACATACACATTCCATGACAACGAGGCTGTATACGGCTTTGCCTTCAGGCCATTCTACTATGGCCTTGAGTATGCGCTTACTATAAGAAGATTGTGGACGCAGCAGGCCAACCCTGTCATTGTTACAACGTCAAAGGCAAACCAAGGCATTAGAAGGATAAACGGCACAAATGTTGTCCTGCGCAGGATCTCTGAGAATGCGTTCTTCGGCTTCGAATACATCAGCTATGCCGGCGTGTACGTGCCGGTAGCTACGCCAGAAAAGATACTGCTTGACATTCTCTATTACAGGGAGAAGATGCCCAGCGGCGTTATGCAGGCTTTGATTGATGCGTCGTCTAAAAAGCTGCTCGACGCTTATGCGGCTCGGCTCGGAGAAGCCTACGAAAGGCGCGTGCAAAGGCTCTTCAAGCGTGCCCCTGCCAGAAGAGCTTTTTCTGCCTAAATAATTACGGCCTGTTGCAGCCATGCTATGATCTATTCTGCAGCGCGCTATACGCTTTTTCACATCAATTTTTTTATTTTGCGGCTGCATTATAATTGAGGCGCATCAATGTTCGACTATGAATACTGGGGCAGCGGCACATTTTCGATAAACGACAACATGGCACTTGAGGAGTACATGCTTGAGCGCTCCCTTTCAAGCAAAGTTGCAACAATACGCTTCTGGAATGTTGAAAAAGATTCTGTTGTGATAGGCTACGCGGAAGACAAAAGCAACGTAAAGCGCATTGACAGCACTTTCGACCTCGCAAGGCGCATAACTGGCGGCTCCCACGTGCAGTTCGACAGAAACTGCCTTGCGTATACCTTTACAGTGCCGCGCGACGGCAGCTTTAGTCATTTCAACGATATGAGGAAGTACTTTGCAGAGAAGGTGCAGGATGCGCTGCTCAACCTTGGCATAGATGACGTTGAAGCTGACAACAGGGCCTCTACAATAAACGTCGGGGGCAAGGTCATTGCGAGCCATGCAATCTTCTGGGGCGTAGAAAGCGCACTGATGCACGGGCTCATGCTCATAGACCACTACGACGTCGACAAAATATACGAGAGGATGATACTTGCAGACAGGAGGATAGGCAAGCGCATATACAGGGAATATGATGCCCTAAAGAATGCGCCAGTAGCAACAGATCTGCTTGCAAGCCTGCTTAGGCCCATAGACAACGTGCCAAGGGAGAAGAAGGTCGCATACATAAAGGGCAAGATAGAAGAAGCAATACTCAAAGAAGTTGCTGGCAGCGCCTATTCAAAGAAGGCTATAGATGCTGATGTGCTAGCCAGGGCTAGGTCCATAGTTGCAGGCGCTCATACGGGCACGCCATGGCTCAACGACAGGGTTCCGCCTCACACCGAAGAGCAGGTTGAAGCTATACCAGGCGAGGAGCTTGCTGGCAAGCTCAGGAAAAACCTCGGCTACTGCATGTACATAGAGGTGCCTAATAGCAAGTTCTCAAAGATGGCAGAGCCTGCCGATGATGCGCAGAGATAGCCGACGCCGAGTCTATGCGAGGAATTCTGCGCCGCTTGTTGGGGTGCTTTTGCCGTGATGGGCGCGTGGCCTGCGCTAAGATCTAAGAGCCGCTTTGAGCGTCGATGGCGAAAACAGCAGCTTGCGCATCCCATGAACTCCAGGGTTTACCACAACCGCTTGGCCGTTTGCATCCATGTCTGATTTGCCCGAAATGTTTGCCCACGACATCACTGCAGTCTTGAGATATTCTATGCTGTTGTCTTTGTTGAGCGTCACGCCAATGAGCGGATCCATTGTCATGAGAATGTCTTCCTTGCTCTCATCAGAGTAGGAAACATGGAGCACTCCAAACGCAACCATCCAGTGGCCGCCTTTATCGAATATCACGTAGTTGCCATTTGAAACAAGCTTTATTATCTCGCTGAACGAAGGCACAGAATAATGCATCGTTATCTTCCTACTTTCCAGATCGGCAATGTCCCTCTCAAGCATGGCCTTGTCCAAAACAGAACCATCCCTTTTGTTCTCGCCATCGTATACGTTAGCGAGAAGCTCTTTTGTGGTATAAACATCAATCTTGTACCTTATGCTCTTGAAAAGAAGCAGCTTCTTGTTGTATACCTCGTCAATCTCCCTAGCGAGCGTGATTATCTCCATGCCTCTAGTGCCATGGCCCACTGTAAGAAGCCTATCTGTATTCTGCAAAACCTCTTGAAACCACTTGCTCAGCGCTGGCGCTACTTCTTCTCCATGAGGAATAGCTCCTATGCACGCTATGCCGCATGTATCTAGCGTGCTTTGCTTCATTGGAAACGCTATATCTGTCACTTCGGCCCAGCCGCCTCTTATCTCTTTTTTGGATACAAATTCCTTGAATATCATAAGTATATTTGCGCATTTTCTGGTATTTATATATTGCTGTGTATATGCCGAATTGTTGA
>JAVZVY010000031.1:0-6072 GCA_038878295.1 Candidatus Micrarchaeaceae archaeon
GCCGCAGCTGCCACAGCGGGCGCTCAGGCTCAGACTGGTGCAAGTGCCGCAAAAGCTGGAGGTGCAAAGCCTTCACAGCAAGAGAAAAAGAAGTGACTAAATGGCTGAAGAAGGCAAATTCGATGGATATCTTGCCGAAGTGGTAGAAGTGCTAAACGTGAGGACAGGCATATACGGTGAGCTCAAGCAGGTTATGTGCAAGATTCTCGAAGGCACAAAGGACAAGGGCAGAGTCATAAGAAGAAACGTGATAGGCAAGGTGAAGGTCGGCGACATAATAAGGCTGCCGGACACAAGCAGGGAGGCGCACGCCGTAAGCGTTAAGTAGGTAATTGTGTGAAATGCTCATACTGCTCAAGGGAAATAGAAAAGGGTAGGGGCATAATTTTTGTCAGGCGAACAGGCGCAGTCAGGCATTACTGCTCGAGAAGATGCATGAGATACGACCAGATGAAAAGAAAAGTAAGCCCCAAAGAATTTGAATCCAAGCGATAGCTGCTTTTGCCAGTGAAGCGATGGAAGAGGTCTTGGTGGCTAAGTTCGGCGAACTCTGGCTCAGAGGCCGCAACAGGGGCTCTTTCATAAGAATCCTTATCAACAACATACACTCTGCGCTGACCGGAGAAAGCTACAAGCTCGAAAACAAATACGACAGGCTTGTGATACATGCTGATGCAAGCTCATTGGAAAGGATAAAAGGCAAGCTCAAAAACGTTTTCGGCCTGAGTAACTGCTACATAGCTATGATAACGGAACCCGAACTCGGCAAAATAGAAAGGCTGGCCGAATCCTTCATAGCGAAAATGAAAGCTGGCGGCAGCAAGGCCATAAAAATAAACGCGCACAGGTCTTACAAGGGGCTGCCTTTCGATTCCGTAAAGATAACAAAAAATGTTGCAGAGATAATCAAAGAGCATGGCATTGATGCGACGAGCAAGGCATACGACTCGCAGATTTTCATAAATGTGTCAAAGGATGCCGCTTATCTCTACACAGGCGTAGAAGAGTGCGCGAGAGGTCTTCCTGTGGGCAGCAGTGGCAAGGGCATCATACTCTTTTCTGGAGGAATAGATTCGCCTGTTGCGGCATGGTACGCGATGAAGCGTGGTCTGGCGCCAATATACTTGCATGTGCACGCATTCAAAAGCGTTGAAGAAATAAACTCGACTAAGGTGCCAAAGCTTCTTGACATGCTTGCAAAATACGGAAGAGCAAAAGTGTATTACATACCTGGCTACTTTTTCCAGGTCGCGGCTATGAAAGCAAGCAGGTCCTATGAGGCAGTGCTGTTCAAAGCATTCCTATTCAGGATTGCGGAGAAGATAGCAAAGAAGGAGGGCGCGAGCGCAATAATAACAGGAGAAAGCCTGGGCCAAGTGGCGTCGCAGACCATAGCAAACATACATGCATCTGAGCTCGGCATAAAGATGCCCATATTGAGACCGCTCATAGGCTTCGACAAGGAAGAGATAATAGCTGCTGCAAGGAGGATAGGCACATACGAGGAATCGATAAAGCCTTACAAAGACGTTTGCTCAATAGGTGTGAGAAGGCCGACCACAGCAGCAGACATAGACGCGGTAAAGAAAATGCTGAAGACAATCGAAATTTCGAAGATAGTAAGCGACTCGCTTAAAAAAGCTGAAGTATCAGAGCTGCAAAAGGTTTAAAATTCTTCTATGGAAAGATGATTTGAGTCAATGCCAAGCATCAAATGCTTACAGAAGAAGAAGCAAACAAACTCAAACTCAAGCTGCTGAAGGCTCTTAGCGTAAACACGCGGCTCACATTCTTAGAGATGTGCTAAGAGAACTCATTATGGCGACAGGTGACCAGCCATAGAGGTTATCACATGTTGCAGTCATATATGGGTTGACTGCAAAGTTTTAGTGGATAAGATTCGTTGTACAGAGAGAAATATTTATTCAACAATGCATACCAAACTTATAACCGCATGCCCTAGGTCCAAGCTAAAATCAACTGCAATATCATCTCTGCTGCCTGCAACTGCATCCTCCAACAGATTTTTAGATTTTTAAGTGTTACTAATTCTCATGGAACTGCTTGGAAAAGTAATAGTTTATGCAATTGTCATCGCATTAATCATAATAGGAATATATTTTGCAGCCCTGCGTCTCGGAGCCGGTTCTCACGTAAGCGCGCAGCAGGCCAAAGCCCTTGTTCTATCGGATCTTGCCAACACTTATCCTAATGCTGAGATAAACATAACAAACATAACGCCTTCGCAGTTCCCAGGAAGCTGGCACATAATTGCCTCTATAGTAATAAATGCAACAAAGCCGTGCCCGTCATACTTCATCTATTCATTTGACTACCCTCAATATGGATTTGTCTACAGGGTTGAAAATAACTATACAAGTGATTGTGTGGTATACGGGCTTTTGCGTAACAGCAGTTATATCATAGCTTCATACCCTGTCGCTATTGCAAGGTCCTACAGCATGCGCATTCCAAGTATAGACAATTTCGTTAACAGATTTGGGTACAACAATACCATCGTGCACGCAAGCTATTATCCAAGCTTTAGCATCTTTGGAACAAACTATACGAAGGTCTGGCTGGTCAACTATTCTGCCGCCGCTGCAAACTACTCAGAATACGTTCTAATATCGCAGCAGGGCGGCGATCTTCTAGCGAATTATACTATTTACCACTAATTCTTTTCTTCAACACCACTATCTCGTGACCCTCTTTTAGAATCGTATCGTTCGAATTTTCTTCGAAGCCGCGTTTCTCGAAAAAGTCTAGAGCGGCGGAATTGCGCTTGTCAACTTCTGCGACTATGGCGCCAATGCCTATTGTTGCCGCCTCCTTTTCTCCTCTCTCGAGCAAATCTGAACCGATGTGCATGCGCCTATGGCTACTGCTTACTACTATGCCTATCTTACCTTCGTCGCCATCTTTTATGATTTCGCATTCTCCAATTGCAGTGCCATCGTCTACAGCAACTATTGCGACTGCGTTGCCTTCAAGAATCATCGCTATCTTCCTGCTAAACATATAGTTTAGCTCTTCTCCTTCTGGTTCATGGTCGAACCACGTGAAATAGTCGGATTCCTTGTAGATGCTTTTTATCAATTCTATCAGGCTCTTTACATCACCATGCTTTATATCCCTTATCTCAATCATGCAATCAAAATTTTTGCGTGAACAATTTCAAGTGGCTTATACACGTTTACAATAATTTACAGATAACATTCTTAAATGCGTATTCAAAGCTATAAAACATTGCGGGGACACCGATGGCCAAAGCAAATACTATTGCTGCCTGCCCCTTCTTGAGATTACGTCTGAGAATGCCTGCAATCTCTGAGCTGCTTCTTGGAAATGTTGCTGACATGGGAGACGGAGTGCTAGTGGCGCGCACATTGAAATAGTATGTGATAACTATGATCAGCATGTTATCGATGTCCTGCGGCGCAGATAAAGGTGCGATAAAATTGGAGATGCTGCATAAGGCGGCATTGTCAGATAATGAACATTCGAAGTTCTCAAAAAAACTTATGCGAGGTGCCGTCAGCGAGCAAAAAGAAAGCCAAAAGGAACCTAGAGGGTTTTTGGAGTTTGAAAAAAAGAAGACGAACTTTGAGATGTTCAGATATTCAGATATGTTAGATGCAGCGAAGGCCATAGCAGAGATGTTTGCGAGCAAATATGGCAGACCTGATGCCATACTATACATAGAGAGGGGTGGGATGGTGCCTGCGGCGCTTGTCGCAAATGAACTCGGCGTTGGCAGACTTTTTCATGTAAGCGCGGGCTATTATACCGACGTTGGCATACCCTCTAAAAATGTCAAGATATGGAATATAGATAGCAAAATACAAGGCGCTACAGGGGGAAGAATCCTGCTTATAGATGACATAGCCGATACAGGCAAAACCTTGAAGGACGTATATGGCCGCGTAAAGAAACTTACTTCCTCTGAAATATTAACAGCGACATTTGTTTACAAATCAAAATCGATAATAAAGCCAGATTTTTACTATGTTGAAAAGGACAACAGCACTTGGATAGTTTTTGACTATGAGGAGAACGAAACGAGGCACAGTTTTTCCAAAAGTAAAAACAAAGCGGGTTTGGATTTCCTCGAAGAAGAGTTTGGAAAGGGAGCGTCAACAGACTCAAATGCAAAGTTCCAGCTTCTAAAAAATCAGATTAAGGACACTCTGCTGCAAATAATTAATGAAGGCGATATTCCCGCTGCTATAGCATATGTAAAGCCCTACGGAAACGTAATAGCCAGGATTGCAAGCGATTACCTAAATGTGAAAGCGATGCTTGCAATAGACGCAGATGGAGATTTTAACGAAAACCATGCCAAGCGCATGTGCAAGAAAAATGGGCGCATTCTTCTTGTAGATGATTGCTCAGAAGCTTCTGGTCATGGCTTGAAGGAGGCATTGGCAGAGTTGTCTTCTGCAGGGCTTAGTGTTAGGGTCTATAAGTTTCAAGGCAAGTAAGGTTTTTTGGCCATGCATCAAAATATAATAATCTGCTTGCCGTAGATATATGATGCTGCGTGGGCGTATCAATGGGGATAATAGATGTTGAGAAGATCAAGTTTGAGTTCAGTCCGAACCTCGTCATAATAGATGGTGTTTCATTCAGCGTTGGCAAGCAGGAATTTGTCACGTTAGTTGGACCTTCAGGCTGTGGCAAGAGCACGCTTCTTAGAATAATAGCCGGCTTGATCAGCCCCACGTCTGGCGATGTCTACTTTATGGGCAAGCGCATAGTCGAACCAGTTGCTGGAATTTCTTTTGTATTTCAAGATTTCGGCCTTTTGCCTTGGCTCACCGCCATAGAAAATGTGAAGCTTGGCATGTCTATGCTCAAGATAAGCGATGAAGAAAAGGAAAAACGCGCTGCAAGCTTTCTTGAAAAGTTCGGGCTTTCCAACTTCGCGAACGCTTACATAAACTCTCTGAGCGGCGGCATGAAGCAGCGTGTTGGTCTAGCTAGAGCGTTGTCATCTGATCCGAAGGTGCTGCTGATGGACGAGCCATTCAGCTCTATCGATGAGCTTACTGCGGAGTCGCTGAGAAGCGACGTTCTTAATATGCTTAAGAATCCTAAAATTCCTGTCGATTCGGTAATAATGGTCAGCCACAATATAGAGGAAGCGGTTGAGCTATCTGACAGGATCGTTATATTCTCTGATAAACCATCCAAAATAAAAGGGATAAAAAGGATAAATCTCCCTTATCCAAGAAACAAGCACAGCGAAGAGTTTATGCAGAACGTTGATGAAATTTACTCGATACTTACAAAGTAGGCTGCGCCTTCCACGTGTCTTTTTCGCTGTCATAGTGCAGTATGCCGACTCTCACTCCCCAACCGAGCATCAGGCTTTTGAGTATCTCTTCGTTTGTTATGCTGTCCATATGGAAGCTAATCCCTTTCTTTTTGAGCTCTTCTGCAAGCTCAGGAGTTGCGAGCTCCCGCTTTCTCAAAACCGCTATTGCTGATTTGAACGGCTCTATGCCCCGTAGCCTGCTCCTTGCGTTGTCTATGAAGCTCTCGGAATCGAATTTGCGGCCGTTTTCCCTTATGCTTATTATGCCTTCATCGACTTTTATCGCATCGAGCATTTCGCATACGTCAAGAAGCGGAAGCAGGTTGTCTATGTTTTCATTTATTTCATCAGCAAGCTGTGCGATGCTCATCCTGCCGCCCCTATCATTGAGCACCTTTAGCACACCCCTGACCTGCCCTATTGACGGGCCAATCGGAAACTGTTGAGCCACCTAATGACCTATTTTTGATAGCATTTAAAACTATTAAATTTTTCTATCAGCCATATATTTTCGCGACATTGTTGTAAAGCCTTCTCCAGACGAATCTGTTTACCAGAAGTATCATTACTGTGAGGTTTGCAAGCGCAAGAAGCATGAGCAGCATGTTGCCACTGTCCAGAGAAAGATCCAATAGCTTGCCTATGCCAATGCCAACGCTGCTTATAACTGCGCCGTTGCCTATGGCGGTGCTTGTGAAGTACTCTGCGACTATGCTTGCGTTCCATTCCGCCGCTATGCCAGTTACAGCTCC
>JAVZVY010000032.1:0-5853 GCA_038878295.1 Candidatus Micrarchaeaceae archaeon
GCAAAAGGTGGCATAAGCCGCATTTCCCTTTTTGGAGTCATGCTTGCAAGGAAGCTGCTCGGCTTCACATTCGCAATAAAGCTCATGGAATACAACAAACTTCTCATAAACGAGCGTTTCCGCAATGCGCTCAGGTCGTTCAGGTTCAACGCCAATGAACGATCGCTTCTTGGCACTCTAGAGAAGGGCGAAAAGGTCGAAGACATGCTGAGCAACCTGCTTTTGTCGCTAAATTCGGTGCTTGCTAACATAAGAGACGTAGTTTTCGGCATGAACGATGGCCTGGTGGAGGTGCTTGCCGCAACCGTAGGCTTCAGCGCAGCCCTGCAGGAGCCGCTTCTCGTGCTCATAGCCGGATCACTCGTAGCGGTTTCCGGCGCGCTCTCAATGTCAGGAGGCGCATACCTTTCAACAAAATATGAAAAGGTGATAAGCGCTGCAAATTCAAAAGGCAAAATACCAGTTCGCTCTGCGCTTTATACAGGATTGTTCTATATTCTAGGCGCAATATTCCCTATACTGCCGTTCGCATTCGGCATAGGTGGCATGGGTGGCATTGCCGCATCGATAATACTTACGGCAATCGTGCTTATGCTTACTTCAACGCTAATAGCAGTGCTGAGCAACGAGAGCATATCGAAGCGAGTAGCAGAATCGCTGCTTATTTCACTTGGCGCAGCTGCCGTTACCATAGCATTGGGCTTCTATGCAAGGTACGCGCTGCACATAATAGTGTAGGCAAATATACATACTATTTTATATATATTTTTATATGTATAAAATCATGGCGTACAAGACCATACTCTTGAACGAAAGCGCATATATCAAAGCAAGCGCAGCTAAAAGAAAGCTCTCAGAGAAGCTGCGCCGAAAGCTCAGCTTCAGCGACCTTATTAATGAGGTTTTTGGAAAGAGAATCGAATTCCTAGACATAGATAATGAACTCAGGGCTTACATAGAGTCTTTCAGCGAGAGGCTGCGCCAAACAGACTGCGTTCTCGGCCTGCTGCTTTTCGGCTCTGTCGCAAAAGGCAGATCCTACAATAAGTATAGTGATATAGATCTTCTTGTTGTGGTTCGCGATAAGAAGGACATTTGGGGCACGATGGAGCGCATACACAAGATCAAGGGTGAGCTAGCTCAGCAGAGCAAAGAGCTTGCCGCTAAGCAGCTCCCAATGTTCATAAGCCCGATTGTGATAGATGAAAAGGAGCTAAATGCATTCAAACCAATATACTTAGACTTTCTCGACTATGGCATAGTGCTCTTCGAGAAGCAGAATGTTTTGACCGATTTTCTAAACGAAATGCGCAAAATCAAGCATAGCAGGTCTTTCAGACCTTATGAGGTGCTTACATGGAAAATATGACCGCAATAGAAAATGCAAAAGTCTGGCTTGAGACGGCAGAAGCCGCTATGCGGAGCAGAATATACCCAACAGCATTATATAGCATGGAGATGGCTGTTGAGATAGCGCTCAAGGCGGTGCTTATGGAATTTGGCGTAAATGTTCCAAAAGTCCATAACATAACCAATCTGTTGCGGGAGGAGCTTGACGAGAAGGAAAGATTGCTGCCAAAGGAATTCATAGAAAACAAAGAGTTTATATTTAGTACATACAACGATCTGCTTGAAATCAGGCCCTTGGTTGGTTATGCTTTTGAGATAAACGCGGCGGTGGCTTCGGAGGAGAAATCAAAGAAATACATGAAGAGCGCAGAAAAGGTAGTAAGCTTGTGCAAAATTGCGGTCGAGCACATAAGCAAAAAGCGCAGAAACTAAATCGTTCTTAAAAGCAAAGTTTCTATACGCAAGCAGAATCTTGCTGCATGGTGACCACTTAACGGCATGCAAACGACCACAGCGGCAATAACAACAATGGCGTATCCATAAAGTTACGTTTGAGAGCAATCGGTAAGCGGCCATATGCCGCAGTAATTTGACGATGCTTCACTAATAACTCCAACGCTTTTATATATTTTATCGCAAATTTAGATATGGCATTGGTAATGTCCAGAGTAAATTCCCTAAATTTTGTGATTCGATGGCATCTAACAACATAACCTTAAAGATGTACATTACGTTGTTTCTGATATTCGCGATAGGTTTTGCCATAATCTACGCCCTGCTCACGTTCCTTGGCGTATCGATGCTTGGCATAGTAATCTTTGCAGCGCTCTTCTTTGTGCTTCAATGGTATGCAGGCCCTGGCATAATAAAAATAACGGCAAGGCTGCATTATCTTGGCAAAGACGAGCGCAAGGATCTGCAGAAGCTTGTATACGATGTTGCGGATGCAGCCAATGTGCCAAGGCCAAGAATAGCGATAAGCCCTGCAAAGGATCCAAATGCGTTCGTTTTCGGTAGGACCCGAAAGAGTGCGACGCTTGTTCTGCATCAGGGCATCCTAGACAGGCTCAATGAAGATGAGCTCAGGGCTGTGATAGCACACGAGATAGGCCACATAAAGCATAATGACTTCGCTGTGATGACTTTCGCAGCGTTCATACCGATGCTGGCTTATATAATAGCACAGAACCTATTCCTTAGCTCAATGTTCGGAGGCGGCGGTGGCAGGAACAACTCAGGCTACTTGGCGCTTGTCGGCATGGGCGCTTTCTTGGTATATTTCATAGCAGAGCTTTTGATGCTATCAGTTTCAAGGGCTAGGGAGACGCTTGCTGATGAGCATTCGGCAAAGCTTACGAAGAAGCCTGAAGACCTTGCCCAGGCTCTTGTCAAAATTACATACGGTCTTGGCGAAAGCGGCACCCCATCAACAAGCATTGAACGCTCTTTCTACATTGCGGATTACGCTACAGCTAGGCGCGACCTAAAGGAGATTGAGGAGCATGCGCGCGAGATAAAGAGACTCCTTCCAAACATAAGCATAGAGAGATTGAAGCAGGACGCGCAAGGCGGCGCAATGGGCTCCATAGCAAGCCTCTTCATGACGCACCCGCCGACGTACAGGCGCATAATAGATCTTGCGAAAATAAAAACGCAGCAGGAATGAAGCCCAGCTATGACAACAACTTTTTTTGCATAGGGTCTAGAATCAAATGCGCAACAAAACAAAAATTCAATTTATAAACCACAAATGTGCAAAATAATCATGGAAAACCATGATGATGGCTGGACCATAGTTGAATTCTACCGAAATTCTAACAAAAATCTGCCACCGCAATACGCCAATATGTTAGTTTCTGATTATACCAACGAATTTATGCGCGTTTTTAGAACACATGAAATTGACAAAAGCTACGGATCCGCATTGCAATCTACACATTCAGGCTGGCATTCGTTTGTAGGCTTCTTCGACGCCACAGAAGTGTTGGCGTATGCCGTTGTGCAGATGCAGCACTTCAACAAGCAGCTTCTTCTATTGCGAGGCACAATACACGAGCTTGCCAAGAACGGTCAGGTAAACGTTTCAATCTGGCATTCAGAAAACTCGGCAGTGCTCAAGAGGATAAAAAATATAGTTGAATACTCTATAGAATATGGCGGCGAGTGTTCGATGCGACTGCTGCTTACAGTAAACAGAAAAGACCGCATTATATATTACAATCATAACATAGGGCTGCCAGACGACAAAGGAAACGTTTTGATCATATACGCGCCGTTCTCAGCAGTGGCAAATGCCTTCAAGGTCTCGCAGTCAACACTTGAATACTTCGGAAAGCAACGGCAGATGCAGTCAAATCTGGATGCGTTTTACAATCTGAAAAGAGAATGAGAAGGCGAAAAGCTACTGGTATAGTATAGTAAGCGTCGATTAGGCAAACCTTTTATTTCTTAAACTGCAAAGTATATTTTCTATGATAGAATATGCGAAGGAGCCATTCAGCGACGAAGAGAGCCTCTCGGTGCTCAATCCCTATGTAAGAGCATGGTTCAAGAAAAACTTCAAGGAGCTGACGCCGCCGCAGAAATACGCCTTCAAGCTCATAAGCGAGGGCAAGAACCTGCTCATTACTGCGCCAACGGGCTCCGGCAAGACTATGTCTGGCTTCGTTTCGATTATAAGCAGGCTCTTCGACTACGCATTGAGCGGCAAACTTGATGAAAAGGTATACTGCATCTACATATCGCCGTTGAGGGCCCTGAACAATGACATATATAGGAACCTTACAAAGCCACTCAACGAAATTTACGAGAGCATAAAAAGCAACAGGTACGTGCAGGCAGGCAAGTCTCTTATTCCTACTGATGAGCTCAAGCGCGTTACTATAGCTGTAAGGACTGGCGACACTCCGCCAAAGGAGCGCCAAAAGATGCTGAGAAACCCGCCCAACATACTTGTTACCACGCCAGAAAGCCTAGCAATAATGCTCAATTCGCAGAAGTTCATAGAGAGCCTTGCCTCTACCGAATTCGTGATAATAGACGAAATACATGAGCTTGCTAACAACAAGCGCGGCTCGCACCTTGCGCTTTCTATTGAGCGTTTTGCTGCAATCTTGGGCCGCGATTTTACCAGGATAGGCCTTGGCGCGACTCTGCACCCGCTTGAGGAAGCGGCAAAGTTTCTTGTAGGATACAGCGATGGCAAACCCAGGGACTGCATCATTGTAGATGCATCCTGGAGCAAGAAGCTAGACATAGAGACGATGAGCCCACTAAAGGACATGATATACAGCAACGAGAAGCAGATAGAAGACGCAATCTATTCGACAATAAACGGCATAATAAAGAAAGGCAAGACTACCCTTGTATTCACAAACACAAGGAGCGGCACGGAACGCGTCGTCTTCAATCTAAAAAAGCGCTTCAAATATGGCGATGACATAGCCGCTCATCATGGTTCGCTGTCAAGGGAGACAAGACTTGAAGTTGAGGAAACCCTGAAGAAGGGCGGCCTCAAATGTGCAGTTTCGTCGACAAGCCTTGAGCTCGGCGTAGATATAGGCGCAATAGATGCTGTCGTGCAACTCGGCTCTCCTAAGAGCGTGACAAGACTAGTCCAAAGGATAGGTAGAGCGGGTCACTCTTTCAAGGAAACTGCGGTAGGCAGAATTGTGGTGCTCAACCGCGACGACCTTGTTGAATGCTCTATAATGGCAGCAAACGCGCTCGAGAAAAAACTCGACTCATTCAGCATCATCTTCAACGCGCTAGACGTGCTCGCCCAGCACATAGTCGGCATGTCCCTCACAAAGAAATGGAATGTAGACGAAGCGTTTGAGGTCGTGCGGCGCGCATACCCGTACCACGACCTGCAGAAGCGGGATTTCATTGCGCTGCTCAATTACCTTGCCGGCAACTACGTCGGCCTTGAGAGCAGAAGCGTCTACGGCAAGATATGGTATGACGAAAAGGAGAACATGTTCGGCAGGCGCGGCAGATACGCAAAAGTCATATACATGCTCAATCTTGGCACCATACCTGATGAGGTCTCTGCGAGCGTAATAATAGCGAGCACAAAGAAATGGGTCGGCAACATAGAGGAGGAATTCCTGGCAAGGCTGAAGCCCGGCGACATCTTTACCCTTGGCGGCAGACTCTACAAGTTCGAGTACGCAAAGGGCATGAAGTGCTTTGTCTCGGAAGCTGAGTCCTCAGCGCCGACTATACCGCCGTGGTTTTCCGAGCAGCTTCCGTTGAGCTTCGAGCTCGCAATGCGCATAGGCGATTTCAGGCTAGAGATGCTTAACATAGTTGCGAACTACCTCAAAAAAGCTAGCTTCAGGAAGGCTCGCCACTCGGCTCTGCCAGAGGAAGCTGACGCCCTTCTCAGCAAGCTTCCTATAAATGCCAACGCAAAGACAGCGCTCTTCAACTACTTCGTAGAGCAGTTCCTGTTTGCAGGCTACATACCTAACAGGAATCTGCTGCTCATCGAGGCTACTT
>JAVZVY010000033.1:0-5820 GCA_038878295.1 Candidatus Micrarchaeaceae archaeon
GGAGCAATATTTGGGGATAAAATGCCAATAGAAGCCACTAAGGAAACAGCATTCGCGAGTATTGCGAATGTACTGTCGTCAAGCAAAGAAAGGTTGAAGATCTCAGACGGCTACCCAAAAGAGGTCGTTGAGGTAACTAACGCCTTGAAGGATTTCAGCGATGCAGTCGCGAGCGGCGACAGGCAGCTGGCTCTTTCCAAGTTCGAAGAAGCGATAGACCTTATAAGCAAGTATCCTGAAATTCCATACTTGTCGATTCATGCGGAAATTTTGCCCGAATACTACACGGCAAGAGAACACTTCGGCGAATTTTTTAATTACCTCACTGAAGCAAGAGCTCAGAAAGTAGAGCAGAACAAATCGCCAGATGCAGTAGTTGAAAAAAAGAGTATCCTAGGCAGGTTAAAGAGAAGGACTATCTGAAGAACCTTATCCATACAGGCTTCTTTCCTTTTATTTCGCGCATTGTGTAATATATGACGATGAGCGCAAGTATCAGCATAGTGCCTATCATCAGCGCTTCCTTTGGCATGCCTGCGAAGAAGATTATCAGGGCTGCTATCTCAACAATCGGCAGGCATATACACACGAGTCTGTATTCTGTTACTTAAGCCTTTCTGCTACTATGCTATCTTACTCTTTATGTTCCGCATGACGAAGCAGTGGCTTACTGCCACTTTACAAATGCTTAATGTCTTATCTTATTTATTCTATTGAAATACTTAGAAATAGTCCTTGCATACCCTACAATCTCTTTAAATCTGTCGCTTTTGCCTTCGCTCCTCATTTTTGAAAGCGGCTCCAGGTAGTTCTTTAGCAGCTTTTCCCTTCTTTTTTCGAACACATCTATAAAATTTATGTTGGCGTAATAATATACTCCTCTATTATGCTTTTCTTTCTCCACAAGCCCCTCATAGATCAACCCTTTTATCAAGGTATAAGTGCGCGGTACTGAATATTTTGTCGCCTTAGATATCTCGCTGATTGTCAACGGCTTTTCTGAAAGCGCAAGCTTTGCGTATATATCGCTTGAAGCCCTATCTATAGATAGGTCTATCATGAGCCTCTTCAATATAATAAATACTTTATCTTCATCAGTATTCCTATCCATAAAAACTCTCCCTCAGCGAATTGGAACTCATAATTTTTTTAGAGTATGATATAAGCCTTTTAAATATAAATCCTTTATTTTGAAAAATATCCTTCAGCAGAAACAGGGGCCTTGCATAAAATGATACATATGCATAGGTCAGTTTTTTAAGTATCTCCTTAGAGGTGAAGTTCTTTAATTTTATAACGGGCGACAATGTAGTGTACATCCTCCAGTTCTTCGTCAGGAGCAGGCCATTCTTGACCACATAATCCCACAATCTTGTGCCAGGATACGGCGTTGCTATTGTAAACTGTGCAAACGTCACACCTATCTTTTTCGAAAACGACAAGGTTTTATTGACATCGTCTTTTGTCTCTTCCGGAAATCCTATGATAAACGATCCTAAGCTATGGAGCCCCGCATTTGTGGCCTTCTCTACAGCTCGCATTGCAAGTTCCGGCGTTATCCCTTTCCCTATAAAGTTCAAAGTTTCCTGCGATGCTGATTCTATTCCGAAATATATGGTATGGGCGCCTGCTTTCTTCATTGAAGCTGCAATTTCATCATTGAACAAATTCACCCTGGCAGACGCCGACCAGGAAATATCAAGCCCTTCTTCGTTTATCCTTTTTGTCAGCTCCAATGCCCTATTCATATTTAATGTAAATGTGTCATCCAAGAATTCTATCTCCTTCTTTTTATACTTCTCCCTAAGAATTTTGAGCTCTTCTATCACCCTATCAACGGAGTGCCCGCGCCATCTCTTTCCAAACTGCAGCGACGAAGAGCAGAAAATGCAGTTGTACGGGCACCCGCGCGACGTCATCACAGTGCCAAATTGGGTGCCATCCACTTCGTATTTGTCCATTGGCAGGAGATCAAGCGCAGGCATTGGAAGCGTGTCTATGTTGTTGATCAGCATCTCTGGCATATTATCTTTTATCATGCTGCCATGCCTGTAGGAGATGCCCTTGACCTCTTCCAGTTTTTTGCCTTTGGCAAGCGCATCAAGCAGATTTGAGAATACTAGCTCACCTTCACCTTTTATCACGAAATCCATGTCGTTGCACTCCTGGAGCACCATTGCCGGCACAAAAGTTGCATGCGGACCGCCTATCATAGTTATTATGTTTTTGGAAACTTCCTTTGCGATTTTTGCAATATTATAAGCATCAGGTATCATTGAAGTTGTCGAAGTTATGGCTACAATGTCTGGCGAATATAGTGATATTGTTTTCTTGACATCATCGAATGTCAGATTATCTGCCAATGCGTCTACAATTTTTACCTCATGGCCCTTATCCCTTGCAACTGCTGCAAGATACGCAAGACCAAGAGGCGGCCCAGTAGTCCCAATAATATCCCTTATGGCAGAAATTGTGGGTGGAGAAACAAAAAGTATCTTCATGCTTTACCACTATCATATCCCTGCCCTGCCGAGCTTGCTGTATTTTTCGTTTCTACTGATGCCCCTTCCAGTATCTTGTTGTAGTAATCTTTATTCAGTTCACAGCCCGGGTCTGGTGCAAGGTAGTTGCCGAAATATGCGTATCCGCGTGCTCTGCAACCCCCGCACGCATTTCTGAATATGCAAGACTTGCAATTCTCCAAATAAATATCCCTGTTCCTAAGATCTTGCATGACCTTTGAATTTTCCCAGATCTCGGCGAATGGCTTCTCCCTGATGTTGCCCACTTTTATTGGCAAGAAAACGCAGGGCTCAACATCGCCGTTGTCTTCCATGGCTGCATACAGCCTGCCCGCGCCGCAACCTCCTATAAAATCAGCTATACCCACGCCCACCGTTCCAGCATCAGTTGCAAAATGTGTAGGCGAGTAGGTTTTGCCCGTGCCTGCTAGCACCCTTTCTATACCTATCATGGAATATGTCGGGCTTGTGGAGAAAATATCTATTTTTTTCTCCTGCCACCTGTCATAGAGATAATTTAAAAGGTCTGTCCTCTCCTTTGGCGAGAGGTCCTCTGCGATTATGTCCTTGCCCCTGCCTGTGGGTATAAAATTGAAAACAATAAATTTTTTCACGCCAAGCTCTATTGCCAGATCTATCATCTGCGGAATTTCATTCAGGTTATACTTGGTGGCTGTTGTTGCTATGCCCGTGTCAAAACTCTTTGCAGCAACAGCGTTCTTTATGCCTTCGACTGTCCTGGCCCATGCCCCCTGCACACCCCTAAACATATCGTGGGTCTTTGGCTCTGGCGCATCGAGGCTTATTTCAATATACTGTACGCCAACCTGCTTCAGCTTTTCGACATTCTCTTTCGTAAGCGTTGTGCCGTTTGTTGCTATCGATGTATACATACCTTTTTTGTGTGCATAATCCGCCACCTTCCAGAAATCAGGCGAAATCAGCGGCTCGCCGCCTGAAAATGAAATCATCGGCACGCCAGCATCTGCAAGCTGATCTACAACATTTAATTTTTCTTCTAGTGTCAATTCATCTTTGTGCTTAAAAGGGCCGGCATTTGCATAGCAGTGCAGGCACTTGAGGTTGCACTGCTTTGTTATGTTCCAGACTATAAGCAGCGGCGCAACAAACACCTGTGGCCTTGTTACGCCATATTTTGCTATGGACCTGAGCGTGGTAGAGACTCCTTTCCTAACATACAGATCTTTAAGAGCAGCCTTTACAACTGAAATATCATTTATATCAAAAGTTTTCATCGCTTTTGACAATACAGCCTCGATAGTTTTGGCCTCCAGAGTTTCACTTATAGAATGGGATTCTTCGACACCGGCGAAAACTCCCAGCACATGCTCAAATTTGCCCGACGTCGTCATTTTTTTCAATATGAATTTTGCAAATTTGCTATCAACTATCTTCTGGAATTGGGAAACAAGCAATGTTGAATCGAAGTTTCCCTGCGAGTTTGCCTTTTCCTGCTTGTCATCTATTTTGCTGTCCAAAATACCCCCTTACTTTGTTTGTAATAATTTTATATTTATTATAATTATAATAATTATGATAATTTCAATACTATAAGTATTTAAACCTATGAATATTTAAACCTGCGCCTTAGGCCAAACAGAAAAGGTTTTTAAAGCTGAAAAACAATATATAAAATGCGAGTTTTTCGGTTAGTTCTATGGGCGACAGCGCAGACAATTACACAGCCAAAGATATCATTGGGCTATCAGGACCGACTTGCAGGAGCAAGGGAGAAAAAGCAAAACAAAGCCCCCTGAAAATGTAGATGTAATAGAGAAAATGCACCTCATCAGAGTCAAAAGAAGGACTATCTGAAGAACCTTATCCATACAGGCTTCTTTCCCTTTATCTCACGCATTGTATAGTATATTACAATAAGTGCAAGTATCAGCATAGTGCCTATCATCAGCGCTTCCTTTGGCATGCCTGCGAAGAAGATTATAAGGGCCACAATGCCTATGATTGGCAGATACGGATAACCTGGCATCTTGAATTGCGGGTTGCTTCTCTGCCTCCTGAAATGCAAAACCGCAAGGCTTATCATCAAATATGAAAAGAGAAGGCCGAAGTTTGCTATAGACGCGATTACATAGATGTTGCCTGAGAAGAGCATCACTACGCCTATTATCGACGAAATTATCACGCCGTTCACTGCAACGTCGCTCTTTTTGTTGTACTTTCTGAAGATTCTCGGCAATAAGCCATCCTTGCCTATCTGATAAAGAGTCCTTGAAGAAGTAAGTATCATTGCAAGCGTTGCCGACGTCGTTGCTATAAGCGCGCCTATATCTACAAGTAATAATATTGCTGCGGGCGCATGACTTCTGCCAAGAGCAAATGCAAGAGGGTCTGCGGCAATGGTATAAGAGCTAGCCGGCGCGAGCAGCATCAGCGCTAAGACGACAAGTACATACAAGACGATGCTTACCAGCACTGCTGCAACAATCGCCCTTGCCGCATTTTTTGGGCCGCCTTTGACCCTGTCAGTTATAGTTGCTATAGATTGGAAGCCAGAATATGCAAAGAATATCACAATTGTAGACGCAAAGAGGCCCTGAAGTGTGGAGGTTTTTGCGCTGAGCGCGAAGTTTGCCGCATTGAAGTTGTGCATCGCCACAAAGATTGCGAAGCCAATGAAGATAAGCAGTATCGAGACCTTAACCACGACAAGGCCAAAATCTGCGTCAGCAGCCTTTCTTATGCCTAGTATGTTCACAGCAGCGAGCACCGCTATGAGCAGTATCGCAAAATACACAGCATATGCTGAGCTCATGCCAAGAATGCTCGCAAGATACGAGCCAAAGCCGAGTGATATTGCAGAGATAGAAGTGGCATAGCTGAAATAGAGAACAATGCCAGTTATGAAGCCGAGCTCGCTGCCGAATGCTTTGTATGCATAAGAATAAGCTGCGCCCTTTAGGTGCGGCATTATCGAGCCTAGCTCGCCTGTTTCCAGCGCAACAATGAGAGCGACAACGCCGACCAATGCAAACGAGAGAAGGGCGAGGGAGCCTGCAAGGGCTATGGCCGTGCCGCTGAGCACGAAGATGCCTGCGCCTATTATGGCGCCAAGACCCACGGCAGTTGCGACGGGTACGCTTATTTCATTGGACATGATATGAATTATGCAAAACAAAATAAAAACAGTTGCGTGCGGCACTGCCATTAATCGGGCAGCGTAGATAACTATTTAAATCTTAATAAGATAAATAATGCAGTGGCGATCTTATGAATAGAATCATGGGCAATGTTGTCCTACCTGTTGTTATGTTTGCGG
>JAVZVY010000034.1:0-5536 GCA_038878295.1 Candidatus Micrarchaeaceae archaeon
CCTATGAAGTTTGCTATCTGAGTTACCATGGCGTAGGTCATCGCTATGATCAGAGCTGGATAGAAAAGCACAGAGAGCCAGAACGCACCCATCGAGCTCTGTATGTCGCCTAGTTCAAGGACAAGTGGACTCGTTGGTGAAACCGCATTTGACTGAGAGCCCGTGCCGCTACCGTAAGCATTTATCGCGGCAGCTTCCGACTGCATTGTCTGCAACACTGACTGGCTCGTGAAGACGTAGGCTATTGCGAAAAGGATAGGCATTATCATGTAGAAGCCTATAGCAAGCGCAATCATCATTCCTCCCAAGGACCTTGTAGGGAATATCGCCCTCAAGATTATACCCGGTATGAGGAACACCGGTATTGCGGCATACATGAACAGAAGTATGAGGTGGAACTCTGTTTCCAGCACTAGAATACCGTCCATAAGCAGCAGATCTATCGAATATGATGGTAGCACGTAAAGCACCTCAATAACTCCTGAATACAGCGGGGAAATGATTGAAGACAAAGTCGATGCTACGTTTTGTCCTTCGACAGCTATCGAGATAGAGATGCTCGCGTAATAAGAGGCGAGCATGTTCGAATCATAAAGGCTCTTGAAGACCGCCTCAGTCACGTTTATCGTCCTGTTTATGTATGTCAGTGAGGTATTGTAAGGGTCTATCGGGCCCACAGCAAACGATGGAATGAGGCCGAACATTACCGCGGCTATGAGCATAAACATTATGACAATTATTGCCGTTGCGATAGCTTCGTATATCTCACCTATTCCGAAGCTCCTTATCCTTTCGTTGTTTGCAATTATTCCAGTCATGAATATCATGACGCCTATCATGAACGAGACAAGTATCACTATAAGTGCGATAGGAAGCCACGGCGCCCACGCTTTGTATACTGCCTGATTTATCTGGCTGCAGTACCACGGCGCAAGCGCATTGACTGTTGTGGGGCAGCTTGCAACGTTGGATGCCTGGAGAATTATGGTTGGAAGAAGAGGAGTTGGCAGGTGTGCAAAAATAGATGGAATCATGAATAAGGTTAGCATGAATGTAGCAGCAAATGTCAGTATGTAAAGTTTCTTCATATCATGTTCACCAGCAACGACATGAAATCGATCTTTTCGCCAACGGCTCTTGAAAAGTCAACTATGAACGCATCAAGTATAATAAAGTTGAGTATTGGTATGAATAGGAGACCTATTGCGAATATTCCAAAATATTCAAGCCAATATGGCAGCGCGGTTGCTGAAAACACCGGCACAAGTATGCCAAGTCCAAAGGCTACAGCAGGTCCAGCGATGAAGTTGAGGACTATACTGATTATTAAGGCTACTATAGCAGCTGTGGTGGTTTCAATCATGCTCGCCAACGGCACTGTAAGCTGATAATTAATAAAGCCGTATGTTATGCTAACAAGCAGCGGATATACGAAGCCTATTCCCATCGCGAATGCTATCATCGTGCCTCCGAAGGAGCGCGAGATTACGAATATTCTTGCTATCAGGCCTATTGCCATAAACGAGGCGAAAATGAGCAGCGATGAGGCTATTATGAGCAGTTGGAGCTGATTCAGAATCTCCCCCAAAGTCAATGGAGTGAAGACGCCGCTAAGCATTTGCGAGATGCCGCTGCTTGGGCTCGGCAGCATCACAGACACGCCAAAACCTTCAAGTCCAGGTATGAATTGGTAGCCGATATTCACGCTTGGCGTGAGGGATAACACCAATAGCGCGATGTATAAAGCGGCGTTGAGATGTA
This sequence comes from Candidatus Micrarchaeaceae archaeon, assembly GCA_038878295.1. GTDB lineage: Archaea > Micrarchaeota > Micrarchaeia > Micrarchaeales > CABMGC01 > JAVZDR01. The sequence continues at coordinate 1,762 of JAVZVY010000034.1, forward strand.
CAATCCCTTGATTAAATTGGTAGATGTTGCAGAGCGCCAGTCCATACAGCGAGTCTGTCGATCTGCACTGCGCAGCGGTCATATCAGCATTTGTGAATGCAGGCACGGGGTTTATGCTGCAGATCATAGTCGCGAACGCCGCAAATATTACTATGAGCAGCACAGAGAAGGCAACGTCAAGCATCTTTGTGCGCAGCCATGATCTTATGTTTGTCGTGCCTAAGAATTGGCTCAGCACATAAATTATTGCGAGTATGCCGAAAATAGCAAGAGCCGCAATTGTGACTATAGGAGACCAGCCTGTGTATGGCGACGACAGGAAAGAGCTGACGCTGCTTATGCAGGAATTTTGGAGCATTATCAGTTGCAAGGCTATCACTATATTACCCTCCTCAGCATTTTATGCGACTGTCCTCTAAGCGACGGAGCTCCAAGAAGCTCCGCAAACGATTCTATAAGATCGAAAGATATCAAAAGCGCGATTATGACGCTGAAAAGCTGCAGCCCGCCATCAGCAAGATATGGCACGAAAGCTTGGATTGCGGCATTTGGAGAAAGCGGAGAGATGAAAAAGCTTTCCACAGCGCTCAACGACGTTGGCAGGCCTTGGATAGTGTGGATTTCGAATGTCGAAGATGGCTGAAATGTTACCTCTGAAAATGGGTACAAAATCGCTGGGAGTATTATGTAGAAAGATATGAAAATTGCAAGCATTGTGCCTCCTGCGGCCCGCGTCCATGGAAACGACCTGAACAGGATCCCTGCGTACAGGAATATTGGGAAGAGATAGAAAATTAGCCAAGTAAGCATTATGATTGCGAGATAGATGATGATTATGTATATAGCTATGCTCTGCATCGAGTAGAGAAGCAGTGTCAGAGGGTCTATCCCCATAAACGGATGGAAGGAAATGCCGAAGCCATTCGGAATCAGCTCAACGTTAATGCTCGAGGCCATGCTCGTAACCATTGAAGAGGCATAAAGTCCTGCAACCAGAACAACAATAGGGTAAATCCTCGAATAGTAATTGTCGCAGAGTTGCGAATACATCTGGCTGCCGGAACTTACTGTGGTAGGCGTGCCCTGCAGCAGTGTAAGTCCGCTTGCGCTTTGCACGCCTGTCAAGCCGATGTTAGAGAAAAACACTGAAGCTGAGAAAGCAACGCCTATTCCGCCTGCAAATATCGCTATCAAGGCGAGATTTGCAGTACTCTCTATTATTTCGGTCTTGACATAGCTTGTGAGCTTGTCTATCTTGAATGCGTAGCCTATCGCGTATACTATGCCAAGAATCACGAACACCGCTAGTATTATGATCAGAGCTATAGCAAAAAGCCCAGCGAAGCTTGCAGCTGCAGAACCAGGCGGGTAGAGGGCTGTGCATAGTGCGCTTTGGGCGCTGACGCTGCTGACAAGAAGCGCGAATGCGACGGTTGAAAGCAATATGAATCTGTTCATACTTACACCAGCCTTCCTATGCCTAGCAGGTTTGTGTCGCCGCCGAGCGAAGCGGAGATGCCTATAAGTATCGAAAGGCTCAAAAGTATGTTTATCAATGGCAGTATAAAGCCTGCAACAGACATAACTCCGTAGGCGTTAACTAAATTAAAGATCACATCAAGCGCTCTCTCCGGCGTGCAGCCCACCCAATATATGCTTGGCAAAGTGCCGACAAAGCCGAAAATCGCGTTTACTGCGCCAAGCGTAAGGCCTACGAATGGTACCAAATACAGGCTGGCTGCGCGCAATTCGCCGAGCGTAAGGCTGTTTGCGTAAGGATAGCATTCATAGGCGCTTGCTATGTTCCTTATGTTAGGGAAGACGTAATAATTGAGAGCGTATCCTGTTATGCTTAAAGTAGGAATGCTGTTAGTTCCTATCGGCGAAATTGCTGAGATATTGCTCAGCGAAGAATATTCAAGAAGCATTACAAAAGGATAGAAGATCGTCGCTGAGAGGCTCATGGCAATAAGCAGTCCTCCGACGCGCCTGGTGAAGAACGAAGCTCTGAGTATTATGCCTGCAGCAAGCAGGAATGGCCACGCATATATAAAGAATGAGACCGAGAGCAGCTGAAGCACGAATGACTCGAAGATTAGGTTTGCTTCTGTTTCCAACGGCTTCAGGACGATTCTGAGCACCGAAAAGCCCGCGAGTGGTTTATATGAGAAAGTTACTGTGTCAAGCGCAGCAGGTACACCCTGAGAAAGCGAGATTGGGAGCATGCATAATACGCCATTGCCTTCTGGGCTGAAGCAAAATGTTGTCTTTGATGTGAGGGTCGAGAGCGAGCCAACGTAGCCGGAAAACACATAGAGAGAATTAAGGTTTACAGCTGATTGATTAGTGAGGTTTGCGAGCAGGACGTAGCTTGCCGCAAGGCCGTAATCCAGCTGCGTTGTAAAGCTCGGATTGCTTGAACCGGCAGAGACGGCAAGATTGCATATCGCATTTGTAGCGTATGGCAGCCCGCTGTTGGTAAGAGCGAGCGGGCTGCCAGCAAGAGAATTTGGGCCTGTGAAGCATATGCTGTTCATAGTCTGCGGCGAGACAAGCGACGTGAGCGAGAACGACGTGCCAAAGAGCCCCAATGCGGCAAGTATTATAAGCATTATTATAGCCGTGCCTATAACCTGCCCGAGCTCGCTTATGGCTCTAGATTTCACTGAAGGGTTGTTAAGTATTACGCCGAGCATGTAGTATATGCCCACAATCATAACGCTGAGAAGCAGCGCTACGGTTATCACTGGCAGCCAGTTGTTAAACGCCGAGAAGCTTGTTTTTATTGGTATTGCCGACTGCGCGCCGACTAGCGAAGACAACGCAAGAGCGAACATCAGCATGTAATGAATTTTCATGTTTCAACCCCAGAACGAACCGCCTGCGATGAAGTCCATCCCGGCGCTTAATCCTTTGGCGAGTCCTATCGCAAATGCTACAGTTACAACAAAATCAAGCGCTATAAGGAAGACGCCCTCGAAGAAGTATTCGGCGACTTCGTTAGAGTACTGCATTAAAACAGTAGGCGCAATTATTACGCCTGCGATCGGAATGCCTGTGGAAGCGTAAAAAGATGATGGAATGCTTAATAGCATGCCGAATCCGTTGAATGTTTCTGGAACCGAGGAGAATAATGATATGTTTGTTGATGGCATCGAATATGGGCCTGTCCACTGCGTGTATGGATTGCACAATTTCAGACCTCCTGTGCAGTACATCCAGTTCACCACGTACGTGTTGAAAACTATCATCAATGGCAGCACGAAATAGAAGGCTATCGCGATTGCTAGGAAGCTGTTTGCAGATTCCCTGAGCCTGGGCCCTGTAAATGACAGCGAGCGCATGATCAGGGCGACCGGAAGCAGCACAGTCAGGGCGCCTATCTGTATTATGGGCAGGACTAGATACAAAAGAAGAAGTGATGCAAAAGAGAGCAGCACAAACGTAGGGAGAAGGTCTGTGAACAGGCTGCTGTATGACAGAAAGACATCGCCAGCGCTCGGATTGGTTGTTATAGATATGTTCAGCGCATTAAGAAACGCCAATTTGTTCGTAAGCAGACTTGGCAATTTGCCTTCCGGTATGAAAGTGCCTAAATATGTGAGCATGCTTTCAATAAGCAGGCCGCTCGTATAGAAATTTATCCCCTTTGCGAACAGGCCGGTCATAATACCCACGCCGTTTTTAAACAGCAGGTTCGATATCGTATATTCAGAATATATGAATGGGTTTTCGTTGTTCGTGAAAGACGACGCCACTGTGCAACCCGTGGCTG
>JAVZVY010000035.1:0-5065 GCA_038878295.1 Candidatus Micrarchaeaceae archaeon
TTTCCCAAATCGGGGAGTCCGTGATTTGAACACGGGTCGCCAGCCCCCAAAGCTGGAAGCCTACCAAGCTAGCCCAACTCCCCAAAAGCTATTCCTTCTTGTGCCTTCCTAGCGGCTTTGGTATTTTCAGATTAGGATAAGCCTTAGCGAGCATCTCCTGGCTCACATCGAAGTCGAAGCCAAGATCCTGCACAACCTTTCTGAGCAAGTAGATTGCGGCAACCTGTTCGAGTTCGGGTTTGCCCTTTGTTGCGGCGCTGACAGCTGCTTTAGCTTCTGAAGAGCCTAGCTGCTGCATTGCTTCTGCAAGATTCGCATAGCTCTTCCGCATGCCATTTGTGAGCTTTGCCGCGTAAGCGTCAAGCGAAGCTATGTCTATGCCGAGTATCTCAAACGCCTTTACGTCTATGCGCTGCCTTATGCCAGCAAGGTGGAATGCAACCTCCTCTGGCTTCGTGTCTTCAAATATGCTCATTTTCTTTATTGCAACCCAGTCTTTGTACTTTGCCAGGAAGTCTATCGAATCTTTGCCATCAGCCAAATAAGCACCTATACCTGGCCTATTATGTAGTAGCCGGATGCCTTTTCTCTCGCTACCCTCTTAACTATGTTTTTCTGGGCTAGGCTTACAAGGGCGTTGTTGACCATGCTCTTGGGCCTGTTGCACTTCTTAGCTATGTCGTCAGCTGTCTTCAGCGCGTCTTCCTTTGTGGCGCCAAGGTCCTTCATTGCCTTTACAACAATTGTTTCTATGGGTGTCATCTCCACCATTTAATCAATCCTCTAAGTAGAATGCTCACTTTTTAGCTGCGAGTACCTTGTGCTTAGGCCTCAAATATTTGTAGCCGCACTTCCTGCATTTGGTAGCGCCGGCTCTGTTTCTTGCCTTGCACTTCTTGCATATCCATATCTTTGAGATTTCAGCATCTGCTATAGGGAACCTGCCCATGTTATTCACTCTTTGTAAAACAAAGCAATAATGTTATGCTCTTATGTTTTTATAAGCTTTGCGTCAATTGCATTGATTGCGCTGTGCTGCATGCCAGCTTCAGCACTCTATGTCGATGCTCGGCTTTAGCGGTATTGCTCTTTCGGCCCTCGCAGACTTTGATGAGTCCTCAAGCTCAACGTTTATTCTGCAGTTCACCTTCTTAGATATATAATCCTTTGCGTCATTTATGAACGAATATTCCTCCTGCGCGCTCGTCTCAACCTTGGCCACTTCATTTACCGATTTGGCAAACCTTGACAAATATTTTGCAAGCTTGTCCGCATTTGCACCCCCCGTCTTTTCGGCCTCTGCGCTTATTGCCTTGCTTACATCTTTGACCTCTGCAAGGGTGTTCATTGCCGCTCTTTTCCAGTCGCTTGCCACTATTATCGAGATCTTTTTCGGCTCCTTGCATTTTTTCTTTATTGCAAGCTTCGCAGCGCCTATGTCCTGTATAATATCATCCAGTAGCGCCTCATAATTTTCTATTTTGCTGTTTATCATCTCCTCGCTAACTGAAGGCCACTTCTCAGCCGCAGCCAGCGTTTCGTTGCCGAGCGCATGCCATATCTCTTCTGCTATGTGCGGGGCAATCGGCTGGAGCATCAGCGAGACGTTTTGTATAAACTCCTTTAACACTATGCTGTTTTTGCCGCCGCGCTCGAAATAATGCTTGAGCTCAAGTACTGAGTTGTAGAGTATTTCGGTTGATGCGGTTCGCATCTGAAGCTCGTCCATCGCGGCTGTGACTTTTTTTATTTTTGAGTTCATTTTTGAATAGAGCCAATAATCTATGTTGCTCAGGCTTGTTGTTTCAAACTCGTTGCTCTTTAAAGCCAGATTGTAAAGATACTCGAATCTTTCACTCACGCTGCTAATTGCCGCGACTGAGAATTCACTATCGCCTTGTATATCGACGCTTCCTGCAACAACAAAGCGCAGAGGGTCGGCTCCGAACTTCCTTATGCCTATCGAAAGGGGCACCAGGTTGCCGAGGCTTTTGCTCATCTTTTCCCCTTCCGAAAGCACCGCGCCATTTATGACAATCTGCTTTGGCCAATACTGCCTGTCAAATATTGCCGCATTGTTGAATATATACATTGTTATGTGATTCGGTATCAGATCTGGCCCTGAGTGGCTTGAAGTATTTTTATACCAATAGTCGAAGGATTCCCTGCAGCGCTTTATAGTTTCGAATTCGATGCCTGTGGATTTTGACACAGCATCCGCATCGCCTATTCCAAGAAACACGTAATCGAAGAATTCCTTCTTTAACTTATCCACATCAACATTTCTGATAAAGTTTGATATGGTGTAAAACGCAGGGTATATTGTTGAATCAGAAAGGGATTCGATGATAAAGTTCCTATCTAAAGGAAAACGGGTTCCAAGGCCCTGCGCCCTTGCAACGGCTCTGAGGTTTATCCAATCTATCGCAGCTCCTATCGCATTCCTTTGCGCGTTTGGAATTACGCGCACCCCCTCGAAGGCCTCTCTTGCAATCTCTTTCCATTTCTCATCTCCATAATTGAGGAACCACTGGTCCTCTACAACCTTTACAACAACATCGGCGCCGCATCTGCACGTTACCGGCGCATTTTGTAGAATGTATATGCTGATGGCGTTGCCAGCACTGATAAGCTCGTTCCTGACCTTTTCCCTCGCATCAGGCTCCTTCATGCCTTCGTAGCCCTTAACAAGCATTTTCCCCCAGTGGGATTCTTCCCTGTACTGGAGCTTTGTGGCGAACTCGAGCATGTCGTCTATCGCGTTAGGGCCTGTATGCAGGATCTCAAGGTATGCGAGTGCAGGAATTTCTGGATGCAGGGCCTTTGCTTCGCCAGCGCTGACATCGCTGAGCGACCTTCCTATATCTACCTCTATTATCTTCTTTGGCACTATGTTTGGCAGTGGGTAACCGCTAGCCCTAAGCCTTTCTAAAGCCGCATAATCAAATGGAGCATGAGCTGGCACGCTCATCACAACGCCAGTGCCAAGACTCGGCTTCACAAAGAAGCCTGGCAATACAGGAATCACATCTTTTGTCACCGGATTTACGCATTTTTTCTGGAGCAGCTCAGACGCGGCAACCTCCTTTATTGGCTTTATCTTCATCTGAAAGCTTAGGATTTCTGCAGCATCCTTTGCGATGTAATATTTTTTGCCATCGATTTCGCAAAGAAGATACTGCGCATTTTCATTGACGAATATATTTGTGACGCCAAATATTGTCTCTGGCCTGTATGTGCTGCAGAGCATCGCAGCATCTTCTCCAACAACGTCGAATTTTATTGCTGTTTCCTCCTCTATTTCGGGCTCGACGTCGTGCTTTGTATCATGCATCCCGACTGCGTTGTTTTCATTGGGGCACCACCCGACAGGATGCCTGCCCTGCACCAGCAGCCCCTTTTCGTTGAGTATTCCGAACTGCCATTCTACGAATTTGCTGAAAAAAGGTTCGATTGAGACAAACATCCTTCGCCAGTCTATGCTGTAGCCTATCCTGTGCATGTCCTCTATTTGCTTCTTCTCAAAATACTCTGCGATGAATTCAGGATTAGTCATCTTCTTTATGTCCTCTTCCGGAACTTCGAAGAGTTTCATTTCATCGATAAGCTCCTGGTCGTTGTTTGCTATGCGCTTTGCAAAAGCGAGCACAGGCGTGCCTGTAGCATGCATTCCCATGGGAAAGAGCACGTTGTAGCCGCGCATCCTCATGTACCTTGCGAGTATGTCTGCTGCGCCATATGTCCTTAGATGGCCCATGTGCTGAGGCGAGTTCACGTAAGGAAACGCCGCAAATACCATATACGGCTTCTTGTCGCTGTTTACCTCGCTCTCAAATATCCTGCTTTTTGCCCACTCGGCCTGCCATTTCTCCTCTATGCTTTTGTAGTCTATTATGCGAACACCCAGCATATTCTGAACATTAACGTTTATATCTTTTGTCAAAAATATTTTGCGCACTAAGATTTTTAGCTTGTAGCTAAGATATTCTATTATGGATCCACACGTCTACCTCACAATAATAGTGCCGTCGTTGCTGGCGTTTGTTGGCACAATTGCAGCTGTGCGTTTCTTAATGGGCTACTTCAGCGGAGCTGGTATAGTTGCCGAAGACAGAAACAAGGGCAAACCGATAAAGCTGCCAAGCAGCGGTGGCGTTGGAGTCGCATTTGGCATAATGTTTGGTTTACTGATCTACATTTTCGGAGCAACCTACATATTCAGGCCCATACTTAGCATACCGAGCCTCTTTGCCGCATCGCTGTCAATAATACTGATAGCTTTCGTAGGTTTCATAGACGACGTGAACGTGAAAAGCAAGCGGGTCTGGTCCACAGGCATGAAAAGCATAAACAAGGGACTGAAGCGCTGGCAGAAACCCTTGCTTACGGCGGTCGGCGCAATTCCGCTGATGGCGATAAACGCTGGCATCAGCACAATATACGTTCCAGGAATAGGCATCATTGACCTTTTTCTTGTTTACCCGCTTGTGATAATACCTATAGCGGTAATTTTCGTTTCGAATGCTGTCAACCTACTGGGAGGATTTGACGGGCTTCAGGCTGGTATGACAGCGATGGCCGCCTTTGGCCTACTTGTGTATTCGTTCTTTTACGGCAACGGCATGGGCCTTTTGCTTTCGGCTGTGCTGCTCGCAGCAATCCTTGGCTTTATTCCATTCAACGCTTACAAGGCCAAGATAATACCTGGCGACAGTTTCACATATGCGGTTGGCGCGGCTCTTGTGACAATAATGATAATGGGCAACGCAGAATTTTTCGGAATAATAATCTTCATACCGTGGTTTATTGAGTTCTTCCTGCACCTTAGGAAAAGGTTTGATGTTACCGATCTGGGCATACCTCAAAAGGACGGCACCATGAAAGCGCCTTATGGCAAAAAGATTTACAGCCTGGCGCATCTTGTCATGAACATGAAGAAAGTAAGAGAGCCAGAGGTTGCGGCCTATCTTTCGGCTTTGGAGTTGGCCTTCGTTGTGCTTGGGTTCGTCATCAAGATCTTCGTGCTCCACTTCTGATTTCCCTTTGCAAGCAAGACGTCTGACTT
>JAVZVY010000036.1:0-4709 GCA_038878295.1 Candidatus Micrarchaeaceae archaeon
CTGGAATGCTACAATCCGCTTTACAAAACAGGTCATACGCGCTAAGAGTTGGGGGGAAGTCGAGCAAAAGGTTCTACAGCTAATAGACACGCTTCAACGCTAGCATCTTTGGCATGCTCATGCTGTATAAGCCCCACGTCTAAATCTGTAAAATCAATTCTTATCTGTTTTTTGCGCGCTTTATGGCTTCTGCTATCTTTTTCTTTGCTTCGGCTGCTCCTCCAAAACCAGTTACCTTTGCCCACTTGCCTTCTTCTAACTCTTTGTAATGCGAGAAGAAGTGTATTATTTTGTTCTTTACCGCGGCGTTTAGGTCAGCGACATCTCTTATATTAGAATGACTTTGTGATATTTTGTCTATTGGAACCGATACTATCTTTTCGTCTTTGCCATGCTCGTCCTCCATATGCACTATCCCTATCGGTCTGACCTTGACATAACTTCCAGGCACAAATGATATGTCGCTAATTACCATTATATCAAGGGGGTCATTGTCTTCTCCCCATGTACCTGGTATAAAACCATAATTTATTGAGTAGACCATCGAAGTAAACAAAATTCTATCTACCTTTAGGACCCCACTTTCTTCATCAAATTCATACTTGACATTAGATCCCATAGGTATCTCTATGAACGCATTTACTATATCTGGAGCTTCTTTACCTGCATCTAATTTCATCTTTTTCACCTACGATACTATTTCAGATAATTATTTATAACAATAAATTGATTTTAATATCGCTGCCATTTCGGCGATTTTATGAAGATTGCGATAACATCAGATTTCCACCTCGGTTACGAACGTTTCTACGAAGATGCTTATATTCAGGCAGCGTCCGCATTGGAAAGCGCAGCCTCAGAAGCCGATATAATACTAATACCTGGAGACATATTTGACAACAGAATGCCCAAACCTGAGGTTTTTGCAGAAGGAATAAACATATTTAGAAATCTTAAGGCACACGAATTCCGCGCAAAGGTAACGCAATTCAAAGGAAAGCGTAAGATATACACAGATGCTCCGATAATTGCCATACCAGGCACTCACGAAAGGCGAAGCGCAGACGTTGAAGATCCGGTCGAGCTATTGAATCTTGCCGGTCTGCTTGTCAATGCCAGCGAGGCTGCAGTAACAATAGAAAGCAGAGACGAGAAAGTATCTGTGTTCGGCCTAGGCGGCATATCTGAAGAAAGAGTGCGCAACTATCTAAGATCCCTTGACCCAAAACCTGAGCCAGGAAGCTTCAATATATTCATGTTCCACCAGTCAGTATACGAGCTCATGCCATTCAGCGAATCCTTCCTGAAATACGAAGATCTGCCAAAAGGCTTCGACCTTTATATCGACGGGCACATACACAACCGCATTGAATCAAAGGTAAACGGCAAGCCCTTGCTCATACCTGGTAGCACCGTGCTGACGCAGCTTAAGGACGCGGAGCAAGAAAGCAAAGGCTTCTTTTTATATGATACGAAATCAAACACATACAAGTTCGTAGAGATACACTCAAGACCTTTCGTAAGCGTGAAACTTCAAGTCGGTTCAAAGACGCCAAACGAAATAAAAGAAGCGATAGAAAACGAAATAGGCAGCATCGCGGCTAAGTACAGCGAAAAGCCAGTCATAAGGATAGTGCTTGAAGGCAAGATTCGAAGCGGATTCAGCAAGAGCGACATAGACATATACGAAATAATAAAGGAAAACGCCGATAAGGCATTCGTAGAGATAAGCAGGCAGGGTCTTGAAGACGAGGAGTTATCAATCAATATAAATTCGTTGCGCAGTGGCAGCCTTGAAAATATATCTATAAAGGATTTCGGGCTAAGCGTCTTCCTAGAAAGCATAAAAAAACAGGGCTATTCGCTTAAGATAAGTCCTGCAGAGCTCTTCGAAATTTTGAGTGGAGATTCGAGCAAGGAAAAAATCATCAATAAAGCAATGGGCGAACTATTCTAAACCTTTGAGGTATTTCGCGTAATCAAGGAGAACTCGCAACGACCTTATCGCAGCAGCAGGCGAATCATAAACCGGGAGCCCCGCGCTTTCCATCATTGTCTTGTGCACTTGCGTATAGTCCGTGCCTGTGCTTATCGCTATCATCGGCTTCTTCGCGTTTTCCTTATACTCGATAAGCTTGTTAACAACTGTAGAATCGGCTCCTGGTGTCTGGAAGAGCACTATTGCGACTACCATGTCTACATTCTCGTCATTCATTATTGAATCAAGCGCGTCTCCATAACGTTTTGCGTCAGCATCTCCGGCTATGTCGAGCGGGTTTCTTATGTTCACTATTGGAGGCATCTTCTTTCTAAGCTCCTTTTTTGTAACGTCGCTGAAATCGCTGAGCTTCAGCCCATTGATATAAACTTCATCTGTTGTTAGAACGCCTGTGCCTCCGCCGTTTGTGATTATCGCAACCCTTTCGCCATTGGGGAGTGACTCACTGTCGAAAACTTTTGCGAAATGAAGAAGTTCGCTAAGATCTTCAGCAACAGCGAATCCAAATTGCCTGAATACCGCATCATACATCTCGTAGTCGCCGGCAATCGACGCTGTGTGCGAATGCGCGGCAGTTGCGCCCTCAGAGGTTATGCCTCCTTTTATCACTACGACTGGCTTCAGCCTTGTAAGCTTTTTGGCTATCTCTATGAATTCCTTGCCTCTCTTTACGCCTTCTATGTACATCACTATTACTTTTGTATCCTTGTCGTGCATAAGGTAATCCAGAATGTCTACTTCGTCAACGTCTGCTGCATTTCCGTATGATATGAACTTCGCTATTCCAAAACCCTCCTTAGCTATCATATCGAGCACTGTGCTACCGACAGCGCCGCTCTGAGATACAAAGCTAACACCGCCTATTTTTGGCCTGCTCAGCTTATACGTTGGCAAAAACAGAGTATCTATTCTAGATTTCGGATCCATGACACCTAAACAATTAGGCCCTATCATTGCGATTCCATATTTGTGGGCTATCTCTACAATTTCATCCTGAAGCGACTTTTCGCCTACTTCTGCGAAGCCGCCGCTTACCACAACCGCGCCTTTTACCCCTGCCTGCCCGCATTCTGTGAGAACCTGCGGAACGGCAACCGCTGGAACGGCAATAACAGCAAGGTCTATCTCGCTTTTTATATCTTTCACGCTCTTGTAAGCCTTTAGCCCCATTATTTGGTCAACTGCCTTGTTGTTTACTGGATATAGCCTGCCAGAATAGCCGCCATCGATGTAGTTCTGCAATATTATGTGGCCTACCTTTCCCGGATCCCGCGAAGCGCCTATTACCGCAACGCTCCTCGGATTGAAAACGTAATTGAGGTTTTTCTTTGCGCTCTCTAGCATGATTTCGCCTACTTTAACATTCTTATGTCTACAGCTTCGTAGCTGTCTTTCCTAATTATAATCGGATTGAGGTCTATTTCAGATATATCATTTTCGGTTATAAGCCTTGACATTTTGAGCAGCAAATCGATAAGCATGGCAGAAGCCAAGCCGTTGTAAGTTACTATATCCTTAGATTTAAGCTGTTCTATCATGCTTACTGCATCCCTCTTCTTTATAGGGCATATCCTTATTGCGAAGTCCCTGAAAGTTTCGACGTATATCCCGCCGAGGCCGAGCAGTATAGCCTTGCCGAACTGGCTGTCAGTCTTGCTGCCGACTATTATCTCAATGCCGCTTTCGGCCATCCTTTGGGCTATTACTTTGTAAGGCTTCAGGGTTTTGCCCTTTGCCGAAAGTTCAGAAAACGCATCTTCTATGCTTCCTTCATCCCTCAAGTTCAGTTTTACAAGTCCGCTTTTAGACTTGTGGATAGCTTTGTCAGAAATTAGCTTCAACACTATGGGTTTTCCAGAAGCAAACCTTACCGCTTCTTCTGCCGAATTGACATACGCGCTTTCTACGCTTTTTATACCATACTTGTCCAATATCCTCTTCGCTTCAAAATAATCGAGCAACGCCAAAAACCCTACCCGCATTATATGAATCCTTTATAGTAAAGTACTACCAGCAAAAGTATCACTACTATTATAACAGCAACAAATTTTATAACATTTGAAGATCTTTTGACCTGAGAAGGTACTTGCTGCTGCGCCTGCATTCCCTTCTCTGCCAAAGGAGCCTGCTGTTGCTGTCCTGCAGGCGTAGCCTGCGCCTGCGGCGCGGCCTGCGGCATCCCCTTCACTTTCAAGAAGCCCTTTTCGGTTAGTGTTAGCTCAACAATGCCGTTCTTTATGTCAAAAATTATGTACTCCTGCTTGTAAAGCTTGTACAACCTCAATGCAAGGTCTTTTGAATTTATATTCAGTGCAGCCGCAAGCTCATCCGGAAGCCTTTTGCCCCCGGAAAGCTGCCTCAGTATCTCACTGTCGAATTCATCGAACGCTTCTGTGCTCTTGGCGTCAGCTTCAGCAAGTAACTGCTTTCCTGCATCTGTAATCAAAAGCCCATTTGGTCCGGGGTAGTTGCTTGTGAAGTCAACAAGTCCCTTCTGTTTGAGCGTGCCTGTTATGTTGGCTACATCATAAAAACTAGAGTTGATTACGCTTCCAAACTTCTCAACAGTTGTGTCTGGCGCAATCCTTGTAAGGCACGCGAGATCGAGAAAATTTACTCCAGCAACAGCCATGAAACCTATCTTAAATATGAAAAGAGCTTTATAAGCTTTGCGGCAAAATGCCAAAGCCTGCCAATGGTTGCATTAGCA
>JAVZVY010000037.1:0-4604 GCA_038878295.1 Candidatus Micrarchaeaceae archaeon
CCTGGCACCCTCCTGAAAAGCTGCACATCGCCGACGTGCTTAGCCCTTGTCAGGAACCTGACAAGCCTCTCAATACCTATGCCCCCTCCAGCAGATGGAATGAAGCCCTTCTCGGCTTCTTTGAGGTATGCCGCGTATACATCCATCTTAAGCTTGTCCTTGCCCATCCTCTCCCTTATGCGCCCGTACTCAAACTCACGCTCGCCGCCGCTGAGCGCTTCGCCATATCCAAATGGGTATATAAGGTCATAGTTGAGATAGTGGCCAGGCTCAGCCTCGTCCTCTTTGTCGTAGAACTCGCGCTTGTGGCAGATCGCCCAGAACGGTTGCTCGTGGGCCTTCGATGCCGCTAGCTCCCAATCCTTCCCATATTCTGACTCGAGCTCATGCGTAGTATATCTCTTGAAAGGCGCAACAAACCTGAACGGCTCCAAGCCCAGCTCTGAGAATTCGCCTTTGAAGCTCATAAGGCCTTTTGAAAGGTCGAGGAGGTAGCTCTCGACAAACCGCATCACATCATCCATCTTTGCATATGCAATCTCAAAGTCCAGCTGCGTGAATTCGAAGAGGTGCTTGCCAGTTGCCCTTCTCTCAGGTCCCTCGAGCCTTATGTTCGGCGACAATATGAATATCTTGCCAAGGGTCTTCACTGCAACCTGCTTGTGCAGTATCATCGAGTTCATTGTGTAGAGAAGCTGGCCATCATACTCTATTTCTGGAGTCTTCATGACCTTTGATCCAGGATCTGGCCCAAGCGGATCTGTGCTCGCCCCAAGCATCACGGGCAGTAGCTGCACAAATCCAGCATCGTGGAAGAAATCGGTGCTCAGCCTGAGCACGGCACTGCCAATTTTCAGCCTTGCTTCAAGTCCATCCTCCATAATTACACCAAATGGCTTTGTGCAGAGCCTGTATATAAACTTTCCTCAAATAAAATGCAATTTTTTCCAATATTTAAAGAAAACTTTATAAATATATTTGTATAAAATACAATAATGGAAGAAGTTGACGAAGAAATTCTTAGTCTTGTCGATTCTGGAATAACCAGATACACGGCAATAGCCAAAAAGCTAAACATGAATCTTTCCACTGTGCACTTCAGGATTAAGAAGCTTGAGAAAGCTGGCATAATAAAGCGCTACAGGGGCGATATAGACTGGGCAAAGGCTGGCTTCCCATTCATGGCGTTCGTCTTCGTAAACATAGATGTCGACCTTCTGAAGAAGCTAGGCAAGACTCAGGAGCAGCTTCTCAAGGAGCTTCTCGGCAATGCTTTTGTCAGGGAGGGCTATGTCATAACCGGCGACCAGGACATAATGCTCAGGGTCATAGCAAGGGACTCTGCCCACTTCAAGGATATACTTCTAAAGCACATAGACTCAAAATCCGGAGTGGTCAAGACCAAGACAATCATTGCGCTCTGAGAGCGCTGCAAAGGTATAAATAAAGAAACGATAAAAGTATGCTGATTGCATGTTTGTAGCTGATGGCACAGGCACTGCCGAAAATGAGCAGCATGCCGCGGAAGTTGCGCCTGTGGCAGGGAGACATCTAGGAGAAGGTACTGCAAAATTTCTCGACACGCGCATTTTCTTTGCGGCGGCGATAATAACAATAATAATACTGACGATAGCGTTTAGAATATCTCTTCTGAAGGATGCAGGCTTCTACGAGCCAGATGGCTTCTACCACTACAGGGTCATACTTACTGCAATAGCCAATAACTTCGTCATACCGCAGTACCTAAACACATCAGGCTGGCCCGCGCATACACTTATCACAGAGCCGCACGGCCTCTACTGGGTCACCCTTGTGCCTTACTTTTTCCTTAGGTATTTCGGGATAAGCGCATATACTGTAATGCGCCTTGTCCCTGTCTTCTTCGGCATACTCGACGTGTTCGGCGCTTACTACCTATCGAGATTCCTGAGCAAGGACAAGCTCTTTGGTCTGCTTGTGATGCTTTTTGTGGCACTGAGCCTTGGGGACGCAGCTAGGACGAGTGCGCTGATATACCGCGGCGACGGCTTCGTCACCATATTCCTCCTTATTGCCCTAGTCTTCATGATAAAAATATTCGAGGAAAAAGACAGGAACAGGAAGATTGCGTATGCCGTAATTTCTGCGGTTGCGCTCAGTCTTACCAACGTTGTATGGAACGGCGCACCCTTTGCCACAGCCGTTTATGTCTTCGCCTTTGCTTTGATAGTTTTGTATTCATTCATAATGGAAAAGAAGGAAATGCTTAGGGAAAGCGCATACCCGCTTGCGGCATTGCTTGTTTGGTACTTGCTTGCAAATTCGTACAAGGCGCTCCATGTTTTCGCATCGCAGACCTTCACGGGCAAATTCTTCGTGCTGCTGTACGCGGCCATGCTCATAGGCTGGGGCGCAGCTTACCTCCTTAGCGAGAGAGCCGAAAGATTCAAGGCGCTCGTTGGCACTGCAAAGAGGAGGATCTATGTAGCTGCGGCTTTTCTCATAATAAGCATAATAGCAATAGACGTTGCCGCGCCAGCCTTCGTTTACCAGATTTTCGTCGGAAATGGCTTCATCACGACTTCCAGCTTCGCAGCTACGATAGAGGAGCTGCAGGCGCCTACACCTTCATTCCTATTTTCGAGCTTTGGCCCGACAATATTCACAACCCCAATGTCAATAGTGTTGTATTTATCGACTTTCGTTGCGCACCCAAAGTATGCGTTCTGGATACTCATGCTGGTTTCGTTTCTGCCTTATTTCTTCATGCAGATTGAGGGCTCCGGAAACTTTTCCGACGGCAAGGCGCAGAAAAGGTTCCACGCAAGCGCCGCGCTTCTTGTGCTGCTCGCATATTACGCGATAACTGGCTATCTCCAAATGCATGCCGTAAGGTTCAATTCGCTTGTAGCAGTGCCTCTAGCGATATTCAGCGCGTATACATTCTACTGGCTCATAAAACACTTCCACAGATATAGGTTTATAGGCTATGGCATACTTACCGGCTTCATAGTTTATATATTTGTCGTCGCTGTGTTGTATTCTTCAGCGATAACGCAGGCTGACGGCATCAACCCAGCATTCCTGCAGGCGCTCTCCTGGCTAAAGAACAACACGGCGCCAAACTCAGTCGTGCTCACTCTGTGGCCCGACGGCAGTGTTGTCGAGGGATGGGCCAACAGGACCAGCGTCATGGACAGTGTAGGCTCGCAGAACGTGAGCAAGGCGGATCCGTTCGCGGCGTGGCTGCTCAACAGCAGCGACGACCCACAGTTCCTGCTCAGCAACATGATGGGCAGGCCTGATTACCTACTTACGAGATACTTCTGGCTCGAAGAAACCGGCGGCATCTACACTGAAGCAGGCATAAGCGAAAATTCCTCGCAGTTTGCGTACCTCCTTTTCAACAGCTTC
Organism: Candidatus Micrarchaeaceae archaeon; assembly: GCA_038878295.1. GTDB lineage: Archaea > Micrarchaeota > Micrarchaeia > Micrarchaeales > CABMGC01 > JAVZDR01. The sequence goes on from JAVZVY010000037.1 coordinate 3,394, forward strand.
TCCATTTCTGCAAATTCAACTGCACTCGTGCTGACAATGTCAAACACTGTAAGCAACACAGTGGCTAGGGCAATAATAACGACGCACAACGGCACGCAGACCATAAGCGCCTTCTATATAGGCGGCAATTCTGTTTCCGGTTACAGGATATCGCCATTCGCTAACATAGAGTTCTACAACCAGCTCAATGCAAGCTCTGTGGTTGTGCCGCAGAAAGCATTCAACAGGACCAACGGCCAGACGCTGCTTATAAGCTATTCGCCCATACCTAACCCCAAGATTGCCATAAACGTGACTGGAGCCATGGCTTTCATGCCTGGCCTCTTTGAAAGCAACATGGCTAAGTTTCTGTACCAGTGCGGCGCCAGCGGATGCGCTTGGAACAACTCGATTGCTGGGCTCAAGCTGGTGTATATCAACAGCGACACAAAGATATTCAGAATTGTCTACAACAATACCGCGTAGCTGCTAGGCGGACCATTTGCTAAAACCAAAGTGAAAAAGAGAAGAAATAAAAGAAAAGAAAGGCTATTTGTACGACAGCATCGCGCCTATGACAGCTATTATGAAGCCTATGACGCTCACGTAGAACATCAGGCCGCTGCCTGCCGTCAATGCAATCAGGGAGAAGCCACCGAGGAAAGCCACACATCTTGCCGCGTATGTTAGCTTTTCAGGCACGTTCCTCGTAAGGTAACCGAAGCTCAGGAAGAAGAGCCCGATTGCGCTTATCACCGCCGCTGCGTAAAGGAACGGCTCCCAGATTGCTGCTATGCTGCTGCTCCAGGACCCTATCGCATATACGCCGCTGTTCGCGAATGCTGCGTAGAGATAGAAAAGGCTGCCTATAAATAACAGTCCGAAGACTGCCCAATTGTTCGTTTCACCTTTTGCCATCACATCACTGTATTAACCAATCAAAATAAGCTTTTTAAAGATTTGCATAGGGTTTCGTTATTGCATAACAACTTAGACAGATGACTAATATGATTGCAGATACAGTAGGTTGCGCGGCATTGCGTTTCAGCCCAGCAAGAACGCTTTGCCAAGTGCATATGCCATCTCTGTCATGACAATGTAGTGCATAAAGTTAGGCTGCGGGTTGGTTGCATACAGTGCAAGAACCTCTTCGTCAATTGTTTCTATTGAAGTGGAGTTGATTGTCGCATTAGGGAGAGCAAGTGAATATGGCTGCATGTAGGAAAAGCTGG
>JAVZVY010000038.1:0-3643 GCA_038878295.1 Candidatus Micrarchaeaceae archaeon
CTACGCTCACTATTATTGCTATTATCAAGGAAGCTACTATCACTATTGGGCTTATCACAGGGGTAATTGAAAGTGAGGAAAAGCTCGAACTCGATGATGGGCCGCCCAATGCTGCATTTCCTGGACCGCCTGCATAGAAGCCTCTGCCTGCGTGGCCAGCTGCAGCAGTCGCAGGTGCTGGCGACGTGTTTGCACCGGATCCTGCGCCAAGTAGGCTTGGCAATATGAATGAAACCGCTGAGCCCGTAGCTATGCCTATCACACCGCCGGCAAGGCCTATTATGACCGCTTCCGATAAGAAGAGCATCATAACGTCGCTTCTCTTGAAGCCTATTGATTTGAGTATGCCTATCTCATGGGTGCGCTCAGCTACTGAAACCATCATTATGCTCAGTATGCTTATTCCTGCGACAAGCAGCGAAATTCCGGCAATTCCGCCAAGCAAAAGGCCAAGTGTGCCTATTATCGAAGAAACGGTAGCTGCTAGGGCCTCTACTGAAATTATTCTCGCGTTGTTGCCGTATATGTCTGTGAGCAGCGTGTCAAGCGAATCGACAACACTAATATTCTTTGCCTTTACAATGAGCGCGCTGTATGAATACCTGTTTGTGAGGCTCTCGACAGCCTGCAATGGCATGAATATTGAGGAATCAGGCGAGATAAACGCCGAGGAGCCGTATTTGTCTAGTATGCCAACAGGCACGATTGTTATAGTCTTGCTTGCTTCAAGCATGCGCGCTGTCAGATATATTGGCTGGTCTATGCTTACATACTGCTGCGATCCTGGACTTGGGAATGCTATGTCATAGCCTACCAATGCATAGGGGAGATTTGTGTTGTTGTATGCTGTGCCGGCTAAGATGTTTATGCCGCCTATGGCTTCTGCAAGGCTGTAGTTTGCAATGCCGTAGACAGTAACTGCAGTTGAGGTTCCTGCTTCCGAAATGTTTCCGCTGAAAGAGACCATTGGCGTTACGTTTGATACATATGGCAGTGATTCTATCTCAGCTATGTCAGCATCAGTCAGCAGGGACTGCCCCGATGGCATAAGGTAAAGGGTTGTGGGTCCAGTCGATTCAAGGGCCTTTGATATGCTTGCTGAGATGCCTGAAACCAGCGATATCAGCGCAACTATTGCCGATATGCCTATTACTATAGTGAGTATTGTGAGCGCTGTCCTAAGCCTGCGTTCAGCGATGCCCTTTATGCCCAGTGAGAATAGGTCATTTATCTTCACTTGCGCACCCTGCGTTTCCTTTTTGCGTATGCATAATATGCGGCTATGCAAACTGCGACTGCCACGACAACTATTACAATTGCAATATCAAGCACGCCGCTTGATGACGAAGATTTTCTGGCGGGATAGCCGCCGGAGCCTGCCGTGACATATGCGCCTCGCCCTGCACCGCCGTATGCCGTGGCATTGCCGCTGCCTATGTCAACTCTGAAAACAAAGCTTGTGTTGAGATGCTGGTTTAGGTTGTTCAGATATGATATCTTTACAGGTATGCTGTATATGCCGGGTTTTATTGATGGCGAAGGCATGAATGTGAGCGTGAATGCCGTAGGCGTGTCTATAGGTATCGTGCCTATGAAGGATGTGTTAGATCCTACTATATTTATGCCATTTGGCGGATACGAAGTGACGCTTGCTGCAACTGCCGACTCTGCTCCTATGTTTTCTATGGTTGAAGTAAGCGTGAATATCTCTCCGGCAATAGGCCTTGCTGGAAGCATCGATGTGCTCACATCAGTCAGGTTTATGTAGCCTGGAGTTAGGAAAGCCATGCTGTATGAAGCTGTCTGCACTTGGCCGTTGAGCGTATATGTAAGCGCAGCACCTAGGGTTGCCACAACAGAACTTGACGACGCCTGCGCATAAAAGCTAAGAGGCAGCTCCACTTTTGAATTTGCTGGTATGATATTAAACATGTAGCTTGCGCTTTTGCTTATCAGATCAAGCGGTGATTGCGGGCTTAGCGTCAATGATACGTTGTATATCGGCATATCGCCGCCGTTTGATATTATTATTGTGTTGTTATACAGCCTGCCTGCAACCATTGTAAGACTTGATGGATACACAGAGATGTTCTGCTGCAGCTGCGATGTGTACATGCCAATGTTTGTTTTAGCGCTGGTATTGACGCCGTATGGGCTTATGTAGTGCGAATCGATAGTGAGCGTGAGCGGAGCGCTGCCACCAGGAGCAACATAAAGCAGGGCATTGATATTTTGGCTTGTTCCAGGATAAAGCGCGCCAATGCTAGTGGGCTGCTTCAAAACGCTGAACCCTGATGACGACTCTATGTAAGTAGAAATGTAATAAACGGCGCCGCTGCCAGTATTTGCAAGCTTAATCGTTAAATTATTCAGCCCAGGATAAAGCGTGCTGGTTTCCGGCGTATAGGTTAAATTTGGCGAGCCGTGCATTGGTATCTCAACATTTACAACCTGGTTGTTCCTAGCAGTGTCGTTTGTATAGTTGTAGTATATGTAAAGGTAATAGCTGCTGCTTGCGTTAGGCCCAGCTGAGACGTTCTTTGCCACATTCAGGTAGAATACCATATTAAACATTTGAGAAGGAGATAACTGAGCTATGTAGTCTGTGGCGTATGCTGAGCCGTTGAAATTGGAATAACCTCCGTAAAGCTGCAGCTGCCCCTCGACATTGGTTATGCCGCATATTGTGCCTGTTGTAGCAGGGTAGCTTTCTAGCTGCACAGTCAGGGGCACGTCCATGCTACCAGGGCCAACTGAAATCTGCTGTGTGGAATTGCCCCACATTACGTTAAGCACCTTGAAGTTTACGCCTGTTGTCAAGCACTGTGAAGCGCTTACAACGCTTATCTGCAGCAGGCCGAAAATTGCTATCAAAGCCGAATACATGCCAATTTTATTCATATTATCTTACCTCTTTTTCAATAAGGCCGTCCCTTATGTATACACGCCTCTCAGCATACTTCGCAAGATCAATATCGTGAGTGACCATCAAGATTGTTGTGTCGTTTTCCTTCCCAATTCTGATTAACAAGTTCATTACATCCTTGGCGGTTACAGAGTCAAGGTTACCTGTTGGCTCATCGGCAAGCAGCAATGGCGGATTGTTCATTATGGCTCTTACAATGGCCACGCGCTGCTGCTCGCCGCCGCTAATCTCATTTGGTTTATTCTCTAACTTGCTGCCCAAGCCCACTTCTTTAAGGCGCTGCTTAGCAAGCTCCCTGTGCTGCTCGTCATCCGTTCCGTTGACCATGAGCGGCAGCATCACATTGTCAAGAACTGAAAGATAAGGCACCAGATTGTAGGATTGGAAGACGAAGCCTATCTTTTCGTTCCTTATCTTAGAAATCTCTCTGTCGTTGAGTCGCGATACCTCTATGCCGTCTATGAACACCTTGCCTCTCGTAGGTCTGTCCAACGTGCCGGCGATGTCCAACAGCGTGGTCTTGCCGCTTCCAGAAGGCCCGAGCACGGCAACAAATTCGCCTCTGGCAACAGATAATGATATGTCCTTTATTGCCACATATTCAACTCCTTTGGAGCCATAAATCTTGCTTATATGCTCGAGAAGTATCGGATATTTTACTTTAGCACTCATTGCAACACCAGGACCGGACACAGCCCAGTAGGCAAATTGAGAATA
>JAVZVY010000039.1:0-3575 GCA_038878295.1 Candidatus Micrarchaeaceae archaeon
GCATTGGTGGCTGCGTTCGTTACCGCATTGGTTGCCGCATTAGTTATTGTCGTAGCTACAGTCGTAGATGTCGATGATGTGGTTGAAGTTGAGGAAGTGGATGAGGTTGAAGATGTTGTTGAAGTCGAAGAGGTAGACGTTGATGAGGTTGTTGTTGATGTTGTCGATTCGGTTGTCGACGTGGTTGTTGAGGTTGATGATGTAGTTGAGGTTGAAGATGTTGTTGAAGTCGAGGTAGATGTTGATGATGTAGTAGAGGTTGTTGATGTAGTAGAATAATAGTTTGCCTGTTCGACTATTGGGCTGCCCATTGTAACTGTAGCGGTTGTCGCGCTACCTGTGTAGTTGCCCGTGCCGGTTCCAGTCCAATTCTTGAATATATATATGTTTGTGCCTACTATATTCGGAGTTTCGCCAATTTGCACTGCAGAATCATGGGTAAGCCATTCGCTTCCAGGGCTTAAGGTGCCTGCGCCGCTCGGATTAGAAACCATTGAGAGGAAGTACTGAGTTGTATAATTGACGCTGATCGTGCAGTTGGCTGAAGCAACTATGGTGCCGCTCTGGCCCGTTGCGCCGCATCCCTTGACTGAATTGAACACATATCTTATATTAGTGGGCCCAGCAACTATCGACTGGAAACTGTAGCTGTGCTTAGAATTGACAAGCCAGGAGAATGTTGAAGGAAGCTGCGAGCACTGGTACGCAATACCGTCTACAGTAAGCACAGTTCCAGTGCCTGAAGGGCATATGTTGCTGCTCGGTATGAAGCTCACGTAGATTGGCGGTGTAAAGTCAATTACGGCCGATGATGTAACGTTTGCGAAAGTCGCATTTATGAGCACGTTGCCAGTCTGGAAGCTGGAAGCATATGAAACAGCATCGCCGCTGCTATCCGTCGTGGCTGGAGTCGGCTTAACCGCAACGAAGCTCTGGTTGGCCTTGAATGTCACTGTGGCGCCGGCAATAGGGTAGCCGAGCATCTTCACGTTTGCAATCAGCTCATCGGGCACGCCGTTGGCAGCCTGCGTGTAGTTTACTATTGACAAAGAGACAACGACAGAAGTCGAGGAAAGAAGCGGTGAGACATGCGAATTGAAGTTGCCGAGATATGTCTGCTTTGGCGTCGTGGAGCAGGCCGCGGCATTGCCACTGGGGCACGGCACTGCGCTCAGGTAAAGCTTGCCAGATTCGAGCGTGCCGTATGCTATCGCACGTTGCGGTATTGTCACATTACAGATTATCGCGCCACCTTCCGCTACGAAGGTGGGCTTGCATGTTCCCTGCAATGAGCCTACGCTGCTTATGTTAAGCGTTATTGACGGATTCAAAACAGGGTAAGGCTGCGTGTTAGTGAGGAAGAGGCCAACAGAAGATGATACAGAATTTGAGCCGAAAACCATGTCCTGGCAGTACGCACCTGTTACAAAGCTGCACGTCGACGGCGCTATCGCCGAAGGCACATAAAGCGCGAAGATAAGTATGCCGAGTATCAGTGCAACTATTATCAGAGCCCAGCTATACGTGAGAAGGTATTCAACAACTGATTGGGCGCGCACCTGCTTGCTTGCACTCTTCGTTTTATGAGTTTTAACGCTGCGGCTATACTTACGGCTAACAGGCTTCTTGCTGCCCACCGGCATTTGCTCACTTTATAAATTATATCAATAAAATAAACTATTTAAGGTTATCTATTAGTACAAATCGCGGATGCTGGCTTACCGCCAAGCTCACATCAGCTTTGCTTTTTGCCCTTTTTGGAATCGCCGTGTTTGGCTATAGTGCTCTCGAACCACTTGTCGAAGCTGCTTTCAAGGTCCTGCGACCTTCCCAGATTAGCAGCAGGCGGCGCTGCGCCGGTACCCTCTTCTTGTTCGCTACGCATGGACCTAACTTCAAAAGAGCCTCTTAGCCTAAAATAAACGTAGGCGGCAAGCACTATTATTATTGCCACGAAAGCAAGCGTAATGTAGATATTGGGTTTTAAGATTGCACCGACCTGCGGAAGGGGCTTCGACCTGCATTTTGCGAGCACAGCTGTTTCGTTCGCAAGCGCGCTCTGCGTTGAATTTGCGAAGTATGCCGCTCCGGCAAGGGTGCCCAAATCAGTATAAGCTGAAAGCCCTGCAAGGGTCGCATTGAACTTCGCAACGTATGCTGGGCTGCAGTTCTGTAGGACTTGCTTGTTCTCGGCAAAAAGTGAGGTTGCGTTCGCAAGAGAAGCCCTGCCCTTCATGATGTAATTCACTATGGCGTTTGAGCTGTTGATAAAGGCTCTCGCTATTGGAGAGATTTCAGATGTCGCGTTCGAAGCCGCAGCAATACTGCTGTAGGCTAGGCCAAGGTTTGATGCATTCATTGCCGAGCTTGCGTTAGAAATTTCTGAGCCGATTGCGGCAATGTCGCTCGCGAGCGATGCGTTGCATATCTGGTAGCTTGAGCAGAAATACGAATAGGAATTCGCAATTCTTGTAAAGTTAGCATACGTAGCATTGAAGAACCCAAGCAGCATTTCTTCGGAGCTTGTTAGGTAGTGCATGACCATTACGCTGAAGTTCTGCTGGTATCTAACTTGTGGGTAAATGCTCGAGACAAGAAGCAGGCTTACGGTCCTGCTATTTGTCGCGTTGCCTGTGAACACGCTGAACGGCGCAAGCTTTATCGTGCATGTTTTGGTCGATTGGCTCTGCACAACGCATTGGCCGCCGAATATGTTCAGAGGAAGGCTCTCATTTGCGTATTGCAAAGGATACACACTGAAATTGCCGTAGTAAGGCGCATAGGGCGCTGAAATTGAGAACGAAACGGTTATGTTGGCTCCGTCCGGGCATATTATATAGCTCGCATTAAGCTGCTTGCATGCGTACAAAGAACCGCTGAAAAGCGGGTTTGAAACGAACGCACTTGCATATCCTGCGATTGAAATATAGCTTGCAAGCACAACCAATAACGCAATGTAAACATTCCGCATCATATCAGCATTATTTTGTAAAATATAGAATAAAAGCCTTTTGATTATATTGGCGCAGGTATTTTAACAGTTTGCATGAATTTGCGCTATGCGTTCCTTTTCAGGAAGTAGTAGAATGCCGCAACTATGACTATTACCGCTATTACAATTGCTACGTAAAGCTTTGGATTACCAACAGGGTAGACGTGCTGCGGTACTGTAGTAGTCGCAATGATCGTAGTTATTGCTGGCTTAGGCACAGTTGTGGTCGAGGTTGTGGTCGCGGTTGTAGTGGTAAGCTTGATTGGAGGCGCCACGAGAGGCGTGCCATTTGAAAATTTGCATGCCCAGAAGATGTTACCGTTAGTGCACACGCCGGAGTTGCCACATGTTGTATTCGAAGGGCAGCTCACATAAGCGCAGCTGACGCATGATGATAAATTGCTATTAGAAGTTGCGCCTGCCGTGAATTGCGTGAGGGAAATGATTCCTATAAGAAACAAAATCTTCGTTGATAGCATATTTGGAAAGTGCATACAAAATACTTAAATGTTGCCATTAGGGATTCTCGGTCAGCATCCTGTAGTTGGGTGTATCCATCGGCACGTATATCGCAACGCCTTGC
>JAVZVY010000040.1:0-3508 GCA_038878295.1 Candidatus Micrarchaeaceae archaeon
ATAGAGAAAACTTACTATGAGATGAGAGTTGATGGTACGCTTTCGCTTGAGGTTTTTTTGATGACCAAGGTTGCGGGGGCAATAATAGGCAAAGCCATTGAATTTGGCAATATTATGAATGCCAGCGATGCTGGCGAGAATGAAGTATCGTTGCCTGCTGTAAAAGCACTCTATTCCGCAATTAACAAAGCTAAGGAGAAAAATGCGTTTGGCAAGGAGCTACTACAGCCTATGGACGAAATATTAAAACTTCTCGTTTCAGATCAACAACCACGCACATCAAAGGAGTCGACCAGCTATATATCGTGACCTCCTCCTCGGACTAAAGACCGAGGCTTCCCCCTGAAGTTTCCAGGGTATGTTCTCAGTTCTTCGAGCCCGTTTGCAATGCTATTTGCATTGTATTGGCGATTCTCTCCCTGAGCGTCAGTTTGGGCAGGCCCTGCCCTACCTCTCGCGAGTAAACCTCGCTTGAGTATTACTATTGATGAGTTTAAATCCCTGTCCATTGTAAGACCACAGACTTTGCAATTGTAGATCCTGTCATTGAGCGTTAGCCTGTCTTTGCCTTTCTTTATGTTGCCGCATCTGCTGCATTCCTGAGTAGTATCTTCTGCAGGCACAGTTATGAATATCTTACCAGCACTTTCAGCCTTGTAAGAAATCATACTTATGAATCTGCGCCATGCAGCATTCTGTATCGCCTGTGCAAGCCTGTGGCTCTTTTCCATGTTCTGTATGTTAAGCGCCTCTACTGCAAATGAAGTATATCCTTCATGTACCAGCCTATCTGAGAGTTTGTGCATGAAGTCGTTTGACTGGTTTGTGACTTCAGTCCATTCCTTCTGAAGTTTCTCTTTTGCTTTCTGCCTCCTTTTTGAGCCTTTCTTTCTTCTTGCAACTACTCTCTGCCAATGCGCAATTCTCTTTGCCCTCTTTTTGAAGAAGTTTGGCTTCTGGATAGTTTTGCCGTCAGACAAAGTGATGAAGTTGTGCAAGCCCATATCTATGCCAACAGGATTCGTGTCATTTATTGCAGGCGGCGTTATTTCTTCTATAGCGGTGAAGATTGCATAGTATTCATTGCCTTCCTTTTTTATTGTGAGTGTCTTTATCTTCCCATTAATTTTCCTGTGCATTTCTATCTTCATCCTGCCTATGCGCGCAATCCTCAGCATGTCTGTCTTTCTTTCGCTTTCAATTGAGAATGCACCGTTATCTTGCGGATATTTCACTGATTTGTATCTGTCTATAGACTTGAAGCGCGGAAAGCCTACCTTTACCTTTTTGCCTTGCTTCTTTTCCTTTATCCTTCTGAAGAAGTTCTGAAAAGCCTTAAGCAGTCTTATGAATATATCTTGCCTTGTCTGCGAATAAAGTTTAAGGAAATCTTTGTTCGCATTTATCGATTCTTGCATGTATCTGTTGAGCGTGGATATGTTAACCTTTGAATTTTTGTCTTTTTCATAGGCCTTTTTGGCCTTTTCAAGTATGCTGTTGTAGAGACGCTGCGCAAGAACAATCTGCGAGTCTATTTCCCGCTGCCTCTTTGCATCAGGATATATCCTGAATTTATAAGCCCTTATAGAGTACATAGCATTGTATCGCAGTCAATATTTATATATTTATCTACACAAGTTTAGCAGCAGAAATTCATCCGCTGCCTTCAGGCGCTGCTTTCTTGCCGTAAATATAAAGCCGCGCCTTGGGCATAAACTGAAGAATTGAAAACGGCTGAATCAACCGTCTCAAAAAATCGCTAGTGGCAGCGCATTTGAGCAGATGCCACTGCATGATAGAAAAATGAATATATACCTTTCTATGCAATAAATAAACTACACTTGCTTGTTGTCTTATTCGGCGATATGATGGAGTATACAAAGTACGAGAAAGCCAGAATAATCGGCGCAAGGGCCTTGCAGCTCGCGTACGGCGCGCCGCCGATGATCGATATCCCAGAAGGCGTTACGGATCCTCTAAAGGTAGCGGAGCTTGAATTCGAGAAAGATCTTATACCAATATCTATAATAAAATCCTGATCCTATGGAAAACTATGACATTATCGTTGCAGGGGCTGGTGTCGCGGGCGCTGTTGCGGCAGCAGCTGCGGCAAAGGGTGGGGCCAGAGTTCTGCTTATAGATAGGAACGATCCTGAAACCATCGGCAAAAAGACAAACTGGGGCTGGGTTTGCGGCGATGCCGTCGCAGAGACCCACATAGACTTCGTCTCGAAGCATCTTGGCGTTTCGTTTTCGGAGCCGGAGCTAAACCTTAAGGTTGATGGCGTGTATGCGCTGAGCCCGGACATGAAGACTAAAATAATGTTTGAGGGCGCGGGCTACAGCCTTGACAGGCCTCGATTCGCTAAAAAGCTGCTTGGCATAGCAATCAAGAATGGTGCAGAAACGCTCTATATGCACGAAGTTGAAGGCCCAATCATAGAAGACAATGCGGTTGTGGGCGTATACGGTAAAGACGCTGAAAAGAAGGACTTCAAAGTCAAGGCAAAAATTGTGATAGACGCGCTAGGCATAGCCAGCACTTTGCGCAGGAAACTCCCTAAAAACCCTTACGTGGAGCAGCAGATAAGCACGCGCGACATAGAGCTCACAGGCCGCTACATACTAAAATTCGAGCCCGAAGGTTCTGACGACAAATTCTACGATCCAAAGAACGCGATAATACACCTCAATCAGGATCTCGCTCCTGGCGGTTACGGCTGGGTCTTTCCAAAGAAGGGCAAGATTGTCAACATAGGGGTCGGCGTCGAGAGCGAAGCCCTGAGCCTGAGGAACAGGAGGCTTGGCAGAAACGACACTCTTCACAGCCTTATCGACGCATACGTTGCATGGAACCCCATTATAAAGAACACTGAGCTGTACAATGAATACAACAACGGCAAAGGCTACTGGAGCGTGGCTGTGCGCAGGCAGCTCGACAGCCTCGTTTTCACCGGTTACATGGGTGCAGGCGACAGCATGGCTATGCCGAATCCGATCAGCGCAGGCGGTATAGGACCGGCGCTCACGGCTGGCATCCTTGCCGGGGAGGTAGCTGCTTCAGCGGCTGCCGATAACGACGCAAGCATAGAGAGGCTTTGGCAGTACAACGTGCTTTACAACGAGGTCTATGGAAGCAAGACAGCAGGCCTGGAAGCCTTTAGGATATACCTGCAATCCCTAAGCAACGACCTGATAAACTATGGAATGGCCAATTTCCTCACAAAGGATGAAGCCGTGCAGATATCTTATGGCATGACCCCTGAGCTTACGCTTGCCGGGGCTTTGACCAAGGCCATAAAAGGTCTTGCAAACATAAACGCCTTCAAGAACCTGCTCTACACAGTAAAGAAGATGAAAAGGCTCAACGAACTCTATAAGAATTATCCTAAAAACATTACCGATTTCCACAAATGGAAGGAGCTTGTTGCAGCCGAGATAGAGGACGCAAATTCAAGGTTCAAAAGATACGGCTGAGTGCGCGCTGTTAGGCTTGCTCCAAGTCTGA
>JAVZVY010000041.1:0-3471 GCA_038878295.1 Candidatus Micrarchaeaceae archaeon
CTAGGCCAGCTATGACAAATGGGCTCTGCCAGCCCATTGGGTTATTTGAGTATGGTACAAGAGTATAGGTCAGCGCAAGGGCAACCATTACTAGGCCAAGCACAAGCGTTATGTTGCCCTTGTAGTCGATTCCGGTCTTGACGAGGGCAGAGGTTTCCCTGAGCTTGAAGATTGCCCAGACTGTTCCAGCTATTGCAAATGGCACGCTGAAGAGGAAGATGAGGTGCCAGTCATAGCCTGCAAGCAGGCCGCCGAGTATCAGGCCAAGCATTGAGCCTGCTATGAATGATACCTGGTTTATGCCGAGTGCCTTGCCCCTCTCTTCAACTGGAAATGCGTCTGTTATGAGCGCAGCGCCATTGACCATCAAAAGGCCGCCGCCAACAGCCTGGACGAGCCTTATGCCAATGAGGGCGAAAGCCCCGCTGTTGCCTGTGCCGCTCGGTATTACAGAAAGGAGCACTGAGCAGACTGTAAAGATGATGAAGCCGTAGATGTAGAGCTTGACCCTGCCGTACATGTCGGAGAGCCTGCCGAATGTGACAAGAAGGGTTGCTGTGACAATGCTGTAGCCCATCAGCACCCAAAGCAGCACTGCTATCTCGCCTGGCGCGAGCGGGTTTATGCTGAGGCCCCTGAAGATTGCAGGCAATGATATGAGCACAATTGTCATGTTTATTGAGGACATGAGCCCGCTTAGCGTTGTGTTTGTGAGCACAGTCCACTTGTACTGCACGCTACCACCGCAAAATGCATAATATCGCAACTCAAAAATAAAAAATGATGCAAAGAGCAAGTGGAGCAGGATACAGGCTTGGCGAAGATCGCCTCTTTTGATTTGCTCTTCTGAGCTGGCATGAAGCTAGCCAAGAAGATGAAATTGAGGAAAGCAATAAATACTTTGCATTGTATTTTGTGTTTGGTCTGAATGCTCAACAGAATGGAAATGCTTGTGCTGAGGGAGCTCTGCAACAATTCGCGGATAAGCGCTTCTGAACTCTCAAGAAAGCTAGGCATTTCTCGTTATCTTGCAAGCAGGATTGTTTCAAGCCTAGAGGCAAAGTTCGGCCTTAGATACACCCTTGAGCTCAACTACAGGCTCCTCGGCTTCCCGACAATGCACGTTATGTACCTAAGCTTCTCAAGGAAGCCAAAGCCTGAAGATCTTGCAAAGCTCATATCGGGAAGCAGCCGCATACAGTTCTTCGCTACTGCAAAGGGCGACTTCGACGCGCTCGCTTTCGTGCTGGCAAAGGACCCTGTGGAATATTCGCAGCTTGAGGTTGCCTTGCAGGCAGCGCTCATAGGCTACGGCGCAGAGGTGCACTCAGCTGAAGTAACGCTGATGCGCTTCGGCTTCGTGCCGATAAGCAACGCGATGCTTGCGGCCTCTAGCGGCGTCGACGACACAGAGAAGAGGCTTCTCATGGCGCTCAACGAGAATTCGAGGCGTGAGCTTGCAGACATAGCTAGGAGCGTAAGCATAGCTCCAGAAATGGTCAGGTATTACATGGGCAGGCTCGAAAAGGCAGGCATCATAAGAAGGTACACAGCAATAATCACGCGGGAAGCGCCCCAAAGCGGCATCGCGGCCTTTATCAGCTACCATGTCACTAACGGCATCCTCGACCGCATTGCTATTGAAAGAAGGCATCTTTACTTTGCAGAACCTGAAGAGCCTTATGCTGCAAACAGCCTGCAGGAGATGTGGTCGATAAGCGGCGCAGCGCAGGCGTTCATCATGGCTGCCTATAACTCCAAAGAGGGCTGCAAAGCCATGATAAACGAGCACAACAGAATTTACGCAAAGGACAGGCCTTCTGTAACCATGGCTTTCATAGGCAAAGTGCTCATGGGCTCTGCGCCGTTCAGGAACATGGATGTGAAAAGCAGCTACGACACTACTGGCTGGCCCCTTGAACTGCTTTAGGCTCTGCATCGCGCAGGCCTGCTGCCGAAAGTTTCTCGAAGGCGCGCTCAATCTCGTCAGGCTCGCCTATGCCAACCACAATAGACTGGCCTTCATTTGGCGAAAGCAGCTCTTTTATGAAGTTCATCTCTTCTATGCTTACGCCCTCTATAGGCGCGTCGCTTGTGAAGACTATGCATTTCTCGCTGAAGTCGCTGCTTGGCGCTATCGGGCCTTCTGCGAGCACAGCAAGGGCCCTTCCGTTGCCCTTTAGAACGTTGTATATTTTGGGATTGCCTGTGCTTACGAATGCGCCGCTTACGTCGAATATGGTGTTGCTGAGCCTGCTTTTCGACTTTGCTATGTAGTTGCTGCTCTTAGGGGCGAGGCGCTGCACAGCAATGCCTATAGTAACTGCTATAGCTATCGCAAAGTAGTACCAATAGATTTGCTCTCCTAGAAGCAAGAAAGCGAGCAGCATCGTTATGAAAGGTACAAGCATGTTTGCGTTGCCAACAGTTGCTACATCAAGCATCCTTATAGAGCCCACGAAAGCAAATGTCAGCGCAACATCGACAACAGCTCCTATGAATATTATAGCAATAATGTCGCTTATGGTAATGCCGGCTATGCCTGCCTGACCTGAGGCTATTGCCAATGGCAGGAAGATTGCAAAGGCTATTACATTGTATGCAAAGATGGAGCTTGTGAGCTCGTAGCTATACCGCTTTGTAACCGCATTGACAAAAGCATCGAAGAAAGCGCCCAGCAGTATAAGCCCTACAAACGGCAGCGCGTCAAGCGGCATGCTCAGGGGCGTGCCCTGCAGAGTCACAATAGCAAAGCCTGAAAAGCCTATGAGAACAGCTGCAACTTCGTACTTTGTGACGCGCTCCCTCACCACAATAGGAGCAAGAAGCACAAGGATGAGTGCCCAGCTTCTATACACAACAGCAGCAAGGGCAGCGCTCACGAAATGCGTAGCATATGCAAGTATCAGCGTAAGCAGCGTGTAGTCCAGTATGCCAAATGTGGCCATTACAAGAAACGGCTTCCTCTTTGTGAAATACTCTATGCTGTTCTTTGCCGTGCGCTTCGATAGCATTACCGCTAGAGAAGTGAATGTGCCTAGCATAGACGCAAAGAACATGAGCTTTATCGGGCTTATGTTGCTGCCCAGCTTGAATGCTATTGGCATAGCTGCAGAAAGCAGCAACGCCATGCCAAGCATCGCATAGCCCTTGCTTCTGATGTTCATGATTGCAATTGATTCCGCAGCGCTTTTATTCCTTTCTGAAATTTAAAAAATGCCAAATGTTTTTTGACGATTTGAAAAGGCTGCCGATGCCGAATGCCAGGCTGAGGCTCTTCCTGCTCAACATGGCTATAGCCTCGCTCGCCGAGTTAAAAAATATTGGCCCAATCTTAGACGCTATCAACAATTCGGCATATACACAGCAATATATAAATACCAGAAAATGCGCAAATATACTTATGATATTCAAGGAATTTGTATCCAAAAAAGAGATAAGAGGCGGCTGGGCCGAAGTGACAGATATAGC
>JAVZVY010000042.1:0-2970 GCA_038878295.1 Candidatus Micrarchaeaceae archaeon
CCTTTATGCCTTTGACAACCCTCTCTACAGCATCTTTGTCGCCAGCTATGACAAAGTCGTCGCTGTTTAGGAAGCCCACAAATGCTCCAGAATTGGCTTCTGCAACATTGTCTTGAAGAAGCTGGGAGACCAACCTTAGTATGGTCATGCCGGAGTTCGTGCCGAACTTGTTGGCAAAGTCTACAAGGCCGTCAACACGAAGTTTGCCTATTTCGTATTCGAGGTCGCTTTTCACAGCCTTTTCCACAGCGTTTGATATCTTGTCTTCATTAGGAAGGTCTATGAGTGGATCGAATCTCTTGCCCTTCTTTTTAAGGAATATTGTAACCAGGCTGCGCAAGGTATCAGGATCGAAAGGCTTCTTTATGTAGTAATCGGCGCCGTACTTTATGCCTTTGAACCTGTTTGAAGTTGCGTCCATCGCGCTTACTATTATGACTATGGTGTCGCTCAGGTTTGGATCCTTCTTTATTGTCTGGCATATGGTCAAGCCGTCGACATTCGGGAGCATCAGATCCAACACCACTAAATCAGGCTTCTCCATTTTTATTCTTTCGAGGGCCTCGGCACCATCGTATATTTGGGTTATGTCAAAGCCCTTTCCTATAGAAAGAGCCATAAGCTTGTTTATGTTCTTGTCGTCTTCAACAATCATTATACGTCTGAGCGGGGTTGTCTCTTGCAGCACGTAATAAGTGAGTATGCCACCGCTGTTTCTTGATGCAATTGCATTCATAGATTCGAGCTCCTTAAGGCTGAGCTTCAGCTCATCTTCGTCTACATCCCTCGAGGAAGCGAATTCAGCGAGCTCATTGTATGTCACCTGCTGCTTGTCGTTTATTACTTCTATAAGCTCTGATTTAAAATCATCATGCTTTGTTTCCGCAGGCATTTGATCGCCGCTACTCTTATCTGCAGAAAAATATATTATCCTTTGCGCTTTGACGATATAGACCAGGAACTAGGCATTATGCGGCGCTAGAGCTTAATTACGTTGCTTTCTATTTCTTTTATTATTTCTCTGGCATCTTTTCCTTCAACTGTTATATTCATGCTTTTGCATGTCCCGAGAACTTGTTTGACTTTGTCGGCAAAAGTATTACCGTATAGTAGGGCGTCCTTCGATTTAGCTATGCTTTTAACCTGCTCCAAGGTTACATTGCCTGCTACTTCCTCTTTTTTTCCGGAGCCTTTCTGCAAACCCAACTCCTTTAGTATCAGCGCGCTTGTTTGCGGCGCGCCTACCTCCACTTCGTACTTTTTCGTAGAGGTGTCGACGATCACCTTCACAGGCACCTTTATACCTTCGAATGCCTTTGTTTTCTTGTTTATTTCTCCTATCACTTCATTAACGTTCACGCCGAGCGGCCCCAGAGCGGGTCCAAAAGGCGGACCGCCAGAAGCTTTGCCACCTTCTATAAGTCCAGCTATAACCATTTCAGACATGTTTCCACCATTATTCCGCTTTTTGCACAACCCTTGCGAGACTCGATTTAGTAGTCACGGGGATTGGCACTACAACATCCATCAGTTCTACAGTTATCTCATCTTTCGCAGAATCAACGCGCATCACCTTAGCCTTGTAGCCCTTGAATGGCCCTGAAGAAAATTCGACTATGTCGTTTACTGCTATCTCCTGAACATGCTTTCGCGTTTCTATAAGCTTGTCCAGCTCCTCCGAACTCAGCGGAGAAGGCAACATTCCTTTTACGTGTGGCTCGTCTATGATTAGTTCCCTGACAGCGCTGTCATTTTCTGCCTCTACTATAAGATAGCCGCGCATGCCTTCTGTCACTATTATTGCATAAACAGGTATGTTTGCCTTCAATATCTTGTTTTGAAGTATGTCTGCCGTTATCTTTTCCTGGCTTGACGTCACTCTGACGACGAAGAACGCAAAATCACCATTTATAGTTATTTTCAGTATAATACATTATTATGAAAGCAATAAAAACGCATAGAAAGAACGCAGAGAAAATTAAAAGATATTTGCTTAAGCATAAAGCTCTAGACAAGCATTATAGAGTATTTAAAAACAACTCATTTATATATTTTCCTATAGCGCGCCTAGGCGCTGAAGATATAAAGTGGCTGGGCGCCAACGGAGCCAGAATTGTAGAGAAGAGATTGGAAAGAAACAACAGAAGCGATTACGGAAGCGTGCTGCTCGGCATCGTCGGTCCAAAAAGATACATGCGCATAGCAAGGAGCTACGACATAATAGGCAACATAGCAACGATAGACAAAAACAGCAAGCGCGACGCTTTGGCGATAGCAAAGGCCATAATGGCCACAAACAAAAATGTCGAAACAGTGCTCATGAAAAACAGCGCGGTTAGGGGCATATACAGAAAAAGGTCTTATGCTTACGTGCTCGGAAAGAGGAATTACGTTGCGGTTTACAAGGAAAACGGCGCTACATTCGTGTTTGATGTGAGAAAAACATTCTTCTCCACGAGATTGGCTTATGAGCGCGCGAGGGTAACAAGAAGCGCCAAAGATTATGAGAACGTTGTCGTGATGTTTGCAGGCGTGGGGCCGTTCGCGATTGAGATAGCCAAAGCGCACAGGCATTCGAATGTGGTCGCGATAGAACTAAACAAAGCTGCATACAGATACCTGCGCGAAAACATAGCAATCAACAAGGTGGCGAATGTCACAGCAGTTAATGGAGATGTAAAAAAAGTCTCGAAAAAATACGAGAATTTTGCCGATAGGATAGTAATGCCTTTGCCGAAAACCTCCCAAGAATTTCTGCACAACGCGTTCGAGGTCGCCAAGGATAAGGCGATAGTGCATTATTACACGTTTGGCAATGCCAACAGCGCAATTGAAGACGCTGTTAGAAAAATAACTGAGTTTTTTTCTGGATTGGGCTGCACTGTCAAAGTGTTGGGCAGCAGGATAGTGAGGCCTTACTCGTCGACTGAAGTCGAAATCGTTGTGGACTTCGAAATGCAGAAGTAATTT
>JAVZVY010000043.1:0-2836 GCA_038878295.1 Candidatus Micrarchaeaceae archaeon
GATGA
Source organism: Candidatus Micrarchaeaceae archaeon (assembly GCA_038878295.1). Classification (GTDB taxonomy): domain Archaea; phylum Micrarchaeota; class Micrarchaeia; order Micrarchaeales; family CABMGC01; genus JAVZDR01. The sequence goes on from JAVZVY010000043.1 coordinate 6, forward strand.
TTTGCTATCCTTGAGTTCTTGGGCTTTCCACATAAGATCTCATTGGCCAAACAGAAACACTTTTAAACTTTATATGTAGAGTATTGCTAGTGATTCAGTGAACATTCTGCTTTATGGGACCGTCGGTATAATTGTTGTTGTTGTAGTTATAATCTTTGTAATAATATACAACACGCTCGTATCGCTGAAAAGAAACGCCGACAAGGCATGGGCTAATATAGACGTGCTCCTTCAGAAGAGGCACGATGCCCTGACGAAGCTCATCGACACTGTGAGCTCTTACATGAAATACGAAAAAGGGCTCATGACACAGATAACGCAGCTGAGGAGCGCATGGATGAACATACCGCAGGGCGATGTGCAATCTAAGATAAACACATCCAACCAGATCTCAAGTGCGCTCAAGTCTATTTTTGCAGTAGCAGAAAACTATCCCGACCTAAAGGCTAACAACAGTTTCATACAACTACAGCAGAGCATACTGGAACTGGAATCGCAAATAGCTGATGCAAGGGAATTCTACAACGACAGTGTGACGCAGTTCAACATAAGGATACACCAGATACCTTACAACTTCCTTGCAGGATCACTGGGCTACAAGACAATGCCTCTCTTCCAGGCGCCGCCTGAGGAAAAGGCAGATGTGAAGATAAACCTAAGTGCATGAAATGGCCTTGAAGCCTATAGGCAAGGTTTACAGGGTTTTTCCAACTTTTGGCGGCAAGACAGTTATAATGGTACAGCTTACTGCGCCGCTTAGCGTCGGAGATACGATTACATTTGATGGCTGGCAGGAAGGTGTAACCAATACAGTTACAAACTTGGTGCAAAACAGAAAGCAAGTGACTTCAGCATCTTCTGGGCAGGCATCAATACAAGTCAGCGCATCTGTTCTGAACGGTGTAAATATCTACAAGGTGGTAGCAGGCGAATCTAATGGTGCATCTGAGCAACCAGAAGAGGCTGCAGGTGCAAATCAACCATCGCAAGAGGGTCAAAATCTTGGCGTCGTGCTGCCGGGCGCCCCTAGCATATTTACAACTATAACTGGCATATACAACACATCCAGTAATGCTACCTTTATGCAGACGAATCTTGCTGCCACAGGCACAGAGTTCCTCAAATATACTCCTAGTTATGCGCAGTCGATAAAGGCAAAGCCGATGAGCACAGGCATATTTTATATAATGGCAGCATTGCTGCTATTTTTACCAATAATCATATTATTTGTCATCTATAACCCAAACTCCAGCAACAATACTCCAGCAGTGACGCCGCCAATGACGCAGATATACGCAACTCTGCTTTTCAGCTTTGTGGCTTCTGGCTTAATACTGCTTTATGTGGGCTTCAAGGTTTTTTCAAGAGATCAACTGCTCTCTTCGATCCCCGTATCCAGAATAGATGTTGCGACCTATAACCTCAACAAGATGCAAGGCACATTCATGCCGTACAACGCGCAGCCGCTGAAATCACCGATAAGCAATGCAGACTGCATACATTTCGCAGCAACAATATATGTGGTTTTCTATACTGGAACGGGCCGTTCTCAGCGAATAAACGTAGTGCCAGTCGGAAGCATAGGCAAAGGCGTGCCAGCTTTGTTTACTGATAATAGCGGCTACCTTGCGGTCGATTTGCAAAAAGCGCCAGACGTGGATGCTGTGGCAAGACTCATAGAAGTCATTCCCAAAAACAAAAATTTTAGCGCATCAGTAGTGGCAGCGTTTGGCTATGCAAACCCCGAAATTATTAAAAGAGGCAGGCAAATTGCTGAAGAAATAATGCCGCTTTTGAATGAAGCGGCAAAAAGCAATACCTCAGCCAACCTTTTGCAGCTGCAGGATTTCGACTTTAAACCACGCTTTGCAGGCAAAATAATCAATTTGAAAGGAAGCACGGAAGAACTTGTTAGGTCATTTGGTTCTATGGGAGGCGGGTTTACTGTAGCTATACTAGAGACATACATTCCTTCAGGAAGCACATATACGTGCCTCGGCGGTGCAGCAGACATAGGCAAAAGCATAGACAACAAGCCTGTAAAGGTTTTCGTACCGGATCAAAGGAGCGGAGCAATGGCAGTTCATTCAGGCGAAGCCCAAAAAGTGGCGAAGGGGATGAATAAGCAAACAATCATAAGCCTCGCATTCGGCGTATTGCTTCTGATTAGCGCACTTCTGACCGCAGCTTCTTATATAAGCTATGCACAAACTCAGCATAGTGCATTGGCAACATTATCCACAACAATACCTGCCGCGCCTATATCTACCACTATACCCACAACAACACAGCAATCAAGCATTACGGTAACTTCAATAATTCCGCAAAGTGGGGGCAGTTTCGCCTCATGCGCCAATGCAAGCGTCTCCGAACCAGTCATGCGTGCAGAAGCATCAGCAACATGCAACTGGGCTGGTGGCAACGTTGCGGTGTATGCCGGTGGCGGAAACTCAGGATATGCAAGTGTCAAAATAATTGGAAGCAACAACCAAACATACTTCAGCAAAAGCACAAACAGTTGGTGTCCAACGCAGATAGGCAGCGTCTTTCTCCCAGCGCAAAAATACACAATACTGCTGGGCGCAGGAGGTGGAGGGGGAAGCTGCAGCAGCAACCCTAGCGCAGTTGCATACCTCAAATAACTTTTCGAATTTTTACTCGCTGATTTCAGAACTAAGATAATATTCGAGGCTCTTATGTATACTTTCCCAAATCGGGGAGTCCGTGATTTGAACACGGGTCGCCAGCCCCCAAAGCTGGAAGCCTACCAAGCTAGCCCAACTCCCCAAAAGCTATTCCTTCTTGTGCCTTCCTAGCGGCTTTGGTATTTT